>JBNKGK010000451.1:0-2302 GCA_050289785.1 Kordiimonas sp. | reverse complement strand
ATCTGGGCGCGCCGCTGTTCCACCGCCTCAATCGCGCGGTGGCGCTGACCGAGGCCGGCGCGGCGCTGATGCCGGACGCCACCGCCGGCTTCGACTCGCTGCGTCGGGGCTGGCAGGCGGCGCGCGGTATCAAACCCAAGGCTGCCCCAATGACACCTGCAAGGCTTAAGGAACTGATGGAGCATTATTCATGACAGAAGAAACGCAAACCAGCCCTACAGAGGGAACCAGCGCTCCAGAGGAAGGAACGCCTGAACAAGGGCCATCGGGCATAGAAAGCGTGATTAAGGGCCTTAATAAAGCAGGCTCTGATATGATGGCTCTCGGAAAAGGCATCGAAAATGTCCCTGTTTTAAAAGAACTTTCAGGCCCTATTCAGGCCGTCTCTCAGGTGGTCTCTGGCATCGGTGGGCGCTTGCAGGCCGCCTCTGATGAAGCGAAACAAGGCAAGGAAGAGGGCGGTGTTGTTGGCCAGGGCCTTGGTTTTCTTCAGGGTTTTTTGGGGGGTGGTTCGCCAGAAGAAGGTAGTGCAGAAGGGGAAGAGGGGCAGGAAGGTGAGGACGGCGAGAAGGGTGGCCTGGAAGGGTTCATTGAAAAAGCTGCTGAGGGTGTGGGTAAGCTCCGTGAAATCTGGGGTAAATATTATCAGGAGCTTTTTGATAAAGAAGGCAAGCTGAATAAAGAGAAGCTGGCTGGCCTTGCCATGGAAGTGGGCGAAACCATTTTGGGTGCCAAGAAAATGGCCAAGGTGAAAAAGGCTTTGGCCATTGGCAATGTGGTGCGCAGCACTGCTGAGTCAGTTATGGTTGCTACAAAATCAGCCCCGTTTCCTGCAAACCTGCCAGCCATTGCTCAGGCTGTTGCCATTGGGGCTACTCAGCTTGCCACGGTGAAGGGCCAGGCGCATGACGGCCTGACCAACGTGCCTTCCACCGGCACCTACCTTCTGGAAAAAGGCGAGCGCGTGGTGGGCCGCCAGCTGAACGCTGACCTGCAGGGCTTCCTGCACGGGCAGGCGCAGAGCGTGGCGGGCACGTCTTATGGGGCGGTAACAAACACCAGCAACACGGTGAATAACAGCCCGAATATCAACATGAGTTTTTCAGGGGATGTGCGGGATGATGCCGTGCGTTCCAACAGGGGCGCCATTGAAAACATGATCCGTGAAGTCTTCGCGGATTACGCAATGGAACCTCCCTTCGGTTAAAAAACTTTAAGGATCATAACCATGACCTATACACCCTATTCACGGGGCAGGCAGGGCCTGTCTGCTTCTTCCTGTTCATGTCGCAATGATAATCTTGAAGAAGATGTTGCTAGTCTGCGGGCACTGAGCAGCCACATCAGGCAGAAAAAGGCCCTGATGCAAACAGTGCTGAAATCTGCAGATAGTGATAACAATGATGAATGTATTCGCCTTCGTCGCGAATGGGATATGACCAAAAGGGCTCTGCAGGCAGCTTATAAACGTGTGAAGGATGCGGCAAATAAAGTAAAGGCCGCCCAACGTGAGTTCAGTAGAGATATGGACGGTGACATATCTGTGGCATATGCGTCTTTGCTCAAAGATGTGGTCGGAGCTATTCTTTCTCGCAGCCCTACGTCGCTCGTCGGGGCAGTAGTGAGTTTTGAATCTTGGCGTCGTCTTTATCAACGAAAATTGCCTGCTACTTTGGCACGGCATTTAGGCGGAGTTTGGGCGGAATATAAAGCGGCAGCGGAGTTGGTTCGGGATGAAACAGAAAATGAGCGCAAGATAACAGAGCGTATGTCTCGCTTGCGATGTGCCAATTTCAATTAAAATTCACCATGGCTGGCTGCAAAGGCGGCCTTCTGCGCTCCGCTTCTCGAAGGCCATCCTTTTCGCTCAGGCCTGATGAATTTTGAACATGTTTCTAACGTTGCTATGGCAGCCATATGAGAAATAACGCTATGTTTTCAATAATTGATTTATGTTTGCGGATTTTTATTGCAAGCTATGGATGAGGCGAGTATAGTTGGTTTTACCAAGTCGGGTACATATATGTGCTCTGAAGTCTTGAGGATCAACTCTCAATTTTTTTTCAAGACAAGAAACCCGTCATTCACACTGGCGGGTTTTCTTTTGGAGTTGGCCACTGTAGTGGCTTCAGGGGGACTTCCCAGTAGCCCCCATCCACCTTAAAGATTAGTTAAAATTTAACCTTTAAAAAATGATTTATTGTGGCTGGGCACAGTGGCTCACACCTGTAATCCCAGCACTTTGGGAGGCCAAGGCAGACGGATCACTTGAGGCCAGGAGTTGAAGACCAGCCCAGGCAAT
>JBNKGK010000450.1:0-2314 GCA_050289785.1 Kordiimonas sp. | reverse complement strand
TGGAAAACCTGATATTTTCCTAACTATGACTTGCAACCCGAACTGGGATGAGATATTAAGCGAGCTTGAGCCCGGGCAAACACCAAAAGATCGCCCTGAGCTCATCGTATGAATATTCAGAGCCAAATTGGAGGATCTGAAGAAACAACATAAAAAAATAGCCAAAGCTGCAGCAGAGGCTGAAGCTGCCGTCGCACAGGCCAGCGAGGCCCATCAAAAAGCCCGCGCGGCAGAGCAAAGCCAGAAACAGGCTGTGCAGGAAGCAGAGAAGGCGCTGGTTGCCGCCCGCCGGGAACTGGTATCGGCCGAGCAGGAAGCAAGCCGCAGGGCTGCGCGGGTGACCATGCTGAAAGAGAGCATGGCGCGTTTGGCAGATGAAGAGAAAGAAACAAAAAGCCGGATCGCTGCGATTGATACCAAACTGGTTGAATTGCCTGAAAATACAGCCCTTGAGGAAGAGCTGAGAGAGCTGCGCAGCCGGGTGGAAAGCCTGCGTGCTGACCTTAGTAGCGCCCGCGCTGCTTATGATGGCTTGCGCCGTGAAGCCCAAAGCCGCAGTGACCGTTTGTCCGCGATCGCAACCGAATCAGGGGCATGGCAGTTGCGGGTCAGTGGAGCGGATAAACAGCTGAAAGAACTGACGGACCGGGAAGATGACACGAAGAAACAGCTCGCTGCAGTGGAAGCAAGCCCCGAGGATATTGAGGAACGCCGGCAAGCGCTGTTAACCCACCTTACAGAGGCTGAAAAAGTTCGGGCAGAGAGCAGCGAGAAGCTCTTAGCGGCTGAAGCGGCTCTGGCCGGTAAAGATGCTGAGCTGAAAACAGCACAGGAAAGCCTTGCGGGGGCGAGAGAAGGACAGATTCGTTCTGAGGCATCTGTTGAGAATGCATCGAACCGCCGGAAAGATATTGCAGCACAGGTTGGGGAGCGTTTTGAATGTGCGCCAGCACAGCTTTTGGAAAAAGTGGGGCTGGCGACGTCGGATAACCTTCCTGAGCCGATGGTGCTGGAAACCAAACTTGAACGCCTGAAGCGTGAGCGTGACAGGCTAGGTGCTGTAAACCTTCGGGCCGACGAAGAGCTGCAGGAAATTGAAGAGCAGTTAAACCATCTGGTGAATGAGCGTCGTGACCTTGAAGAAGCCATTGCCCGGCTTAGGCAGGCGATTGGCGGCCTGAATAAAGAGGGCAGGGAAAGGCTGTTGGCGGCCTTTGATATCGTTAACAAGCATTTTGGCGAATTGTTTTCCACCTTGTTTGGTGGCGGTGAAGCACACCTTGAACTGACCGAATCTGATGATCCGCTGGAGGCGGGGCTTGAAATATTTGCAAGCCCACCCGGCAAGAAGCTTCAGGCTCTTTCCCTGCTGTCTGGTGGGGAGCAGGCGCTGACGGCTCTTTCCCTCATTTTTGCTGTGTTTATCACCAACCCGGCGCCGATTTGTGTGCTTGATGAGGTGGACGCGCCGCTTGATGATGCGAATGTCGATCGCGTTTGTGATTTGCTTGAAGAAATTGCAGACCGCACGGATACTCGCTTCCTGATTGTAACACACAACGCAGTTTCAATGGCCAGAATGAACCGGTTATTTGGTGTAACAATGGCGGAACGTGGAATCTCTACGCTGGTCTCAGTTGATCTGGAGCGTGCTAGCGAACTACGCGAAGCAGGGTAAGTTTGTTATTTGTGTTAAAAAGTAAATAAAAACAACAGCTTACCTATTTTTTATTGGTTCTTGACACTGTGGGGGGCAATCACTATGTTGCAACCGCCTTTGACGGTGCTTTCGTTACGGCGAGAGTGTTACAGTGGAAACATTGTAAAGACGCGGGATCTGAAGGGCTGAGGCTGATGGGACATGATCATAACGACCCGACGCTGAAAGACCTGGAGGAACGGTTAAATCGTGCCCGAATAAAGGTTGAACCCGAAAAGCAGGAGGAAAACCCCTCTGCAATGGGTTTGGCCTTTAGAATGGGCATAGATTTAGTGGCTGGAGTTGGTGTTGGGCTCGCTATAGGCTTGACGTTGGACGATTGGCTCGCTACACCGCCCGTGTTTTTGTTGGTGTTTCTTGTTCTGGGCTTCGCTGCTGGCGTACGGAATGTAATCCGTTTAGCCAGAAAAATGCAGGAAGAAGCTGAAGACGGGCGCGATGCTGAGGCTGGCGACCATAACACTGACAAGGCATGATGATTTGAATAGCAGGCCGCATAATGCGGGGTGCGCAAGATTGTAGAGACGGTAGCTGTGGCACATAGTCCTCTTGAACAGTTTAAGATTAAACCCCTTGTTGAGCTTGACGTTGCGG
>JBNKGK010000449.1:0-2319 GCA_050289785.1 Kordiimonas sp. | reverse complement strand
AGGCGCATTCTCAACACCCTCGGCAACTGTTTCTTTATACTTCAATTTACCTTCACGAATCCATTTTGCGCCAACCTGCAGCCATTCTTCCATCAACTCAGGTTTATGGTTTACAATAAAGCCATGCATACGGACACCACGGCCAATCATGGTTGCCAGATTAGTAGGGCCAGGTTTAACCACATTATAGTGTGCAATCATGCCACAGAGCGGAATACGCCCCCACTGGTTTATCGACGCAATGGCAGCCTCCATAATGGGGCCACCTACATTTTCAAAATAGACATCAATGCCATTTGGGTTGGCTTTGGCAACAGCCTTCACCAAATTTTCTTCTTTTTTATAATTGATGACGGCATCAAACCCCAGTTCATCGCGCAGATAGGCCAGCTTGTCATCCTCGCCAGCACTGCCAGCCACATGGCAGCCCATGATTTTACCGATTTGGCCAACAACCTGGCCTACAGCACCAGAAGCCGCAGAAACAAAAAGCTGTTCACCTTCCTGTATTTCAGCAATGCCCTTCAGGCCAACCCACGCTGTTTGGCCCGGCATGCTCAATATCCCCACATAATAGGAAAGGGGGGCTGCATCAGGGTCCACCTCATAATAGCCCTCACCATCAGTAACGGTATAGTTGGCCCAGTCGCCATAACCACATACATATTTGCCTTCAGCAAAGGGCCCTTCATTTGAGGCAACCACCTTGCCAACAATACCTGCAGTCATAGGCTGGCCAATAGTGAAAGGATTAGCATAGCTGTTTGTTGCCGGGTTCATACGGCCCCGCATGTATGGGTCCACAGACATGTAGATGGCCTTTACCACCATTTCGCCCTTGGCGGGCTCAGGAACCTCTGCCTGAGCAACCTCAAAATTATCCAACACTGGCATCCCTTTTGGCCAGCTTTTAAAAAGAATTTGCGTGTTCGTCATCGTGACCTCCAATTTTCAAGTTAAGGCTATCATATGAGGCTATGGTTTTATAGGGCAAGGCTTAGGCTGAAAAATGGGGTATTATAATACCGTATTTTTAAGCATTTGTTTTTTATCATGAAAATAGAAAAACTAATCCATAATAATGATTGACTTTGTAGTGCTCATGCCTATATTGCGCGCCTTAAGACGAATTTGGGGTATTGGAACTGTTCCAGACCCTTTTGATAGTAACACCGGATACCCGGTAACCAAGGCTGATTGCGATGAAAACTTATTCCGCAAAACCTTCGGAGATCGAAAAGAAATGGCTGGTTGTTGACGCTGAAGACGTTGTTCTTGGTCGTCTGGCTCAGGCCATTGCTGTTGTTCTCCGCGGCAAGCACAAACCAACATACACACCACACATGGATTGCGGTGATAATGTTATCGTTATTAACGCTGAAAAAGTGAAGCTCACTGGCAAAAAACTGAATGACAAGGTTTATTACCGTCACACAGGCCACCCTGGTGGTATCAAAAGCCAGACAGCAGGCCAGATTTTGAACGGTCGCTTCCCAGAGCGTGTAGTTGAAAAAGCTGTTGAGCGTATGATCCCGAAAGGGCCGCTTGGCAGGCAACAACTGCGTAACCTGCGCGTTTATGCAGGCACTGAACACCCCCATGCTGCACAAGAGCCAGAGGTTCTGGACGTTGCAGGCATGAACGTGAAGAATAAGAGGTAATCACAATGGCTGATCTTCAGGATTTGAAAGAAATCACCGGCGAAGCAGCTGTTGCTGCAGAAGTTGGCGCAGAGCGTAAGCCAGTTGTGGATGCGCAGGGCCGCTCTTACGCAACTGGTAAGCGTAAAGATGCTGTAGCCCGTGTATGGGTTAAGCCTGGCTCAGGCAAAATCACAGTGAATGGCCGTGATCAGGAAACTTATTTCGCACGTCCAACACTGCGTCTGATCGTGAACCAGCCTTTTCAGGTTGCTGGCCGCGAAAACCAGTATGATGTTGTTGCCACAGTAAAAGGCGGCGGCCTTTCTGGTCAGGCTGGTGCTGTAAAGCACGGTATTTCCCAAGCTCTGCAATTAGCTGAGCCTGAGCTTCGCTCTCCGCTGAAAGCAGCAGGCTTCCTCACACGGGATAGCCGGGTTGTGGAACGGAAGAAATATGGTAAGGCGAAAGCCCGCCGGAGCTTCCAGTTCTCCAAGCGTTAAGCGCAGAATATTTGTTCAGAGTATGTGTTTCGAGTACCAAAAGGCCGCCTTCGGGCGGTCTTTTTTTATGATTCATTCTTCTCGCCTTCTTTTATAAGATGTCATTATGCTCAATAATATTTTGGATCATATAAATCAGGTTTCGGCTAAAGGCTCATCAATTGTGGGCATTAATG
>JBNKGK010000448.1:0-2327 GCA_050289785.1 Kordiimonas sp. | reverse complement strand
ACGCAAAAAAGAGCGCAATACCAAAGGCAACAGCCAACCCCAGAAGAACCCAGATCAAGCGAGACCTGAGTTCTATCAAATGGGCCATCAAAGGCGCGCGGCTGGCCTCCAGCTCATCAGCGGGTTCATCAATAATGTCGGGTGCATTATTCTGAATAGTATTTTCGCTTTCAGGCATCAGGCGTCATCCTTCTTGATATTTTCGCCTGTTTCAGCCTTTTCTTTTTCTTCTTCTTTTTCCCGGTTTTGCATGATCTTTTCGGTGATTTCTTCCGGGGTCATGCCGGGGCGCAGCCCCTCTTCCCTGCGCAGGTCCTCGAAAGGATCAAGTTCCCGCTCTGCCTCTGCGGCCAGTGCGGAAACGCCCTCTTTAAACTCGGACGCCATTTCACGGATAGAGCGCACAAAGCCACCAACGGAGCGCAAAAGCTTGGGCAGGTCCTTCGGACCCACAACCACAAGCGCAAGCACCGCAACGACAAACAGCTCCATTGCACCAATATCAAACATGGAAAACCGACCTTACGCCAAAGAAAGGGAGCAGGAGAAAAGCCTTATTCTGCTTTTTCTTTTGTTTTATCCGCAACAGGCGTGGCTTCGCCTTCAATCGTCTTCTTGTCTTCCACAGACTTGGGCTCTACAGGCTCTTTCAAGCCCTTGCGGAAGCTGGTAATGCCCTTGGCAACATCGCCCATCAAGTCTGAAATCTTGCCTCTGCCAAACAGCAGTATAATCAGCAGCGCAACCAGTGCTATTTGTAACCAACCAGGAAACATATCTTGTTTACCCCTTTACTAAACTGTCGTTCAATACGTTATTCAATTTCACCCACAACCTGATTTCTGGCATCCGCAGCTGACTGTTCAGTCTCAGCGATCGCTTCTTCAAGGTCCATTTGCAGATCATCTTCCTGCGCCTGCGCCGTTGGCATGCCACCCATTTTATCCAGGGCTATATCCACACTATCCAGAAGCCCGGCTGCCTTCAATTCCTGCAAACCCGGTAAATCCTTAATGGTTTCTATGCCAAAATGCACGAGGAAACCTTCACTTGTGCCATATGTCACAGGTCTGCCCGGTGTGCGCTTGCGCCCCATCACGCGCACCCACCCTGCCTCCATCAGTACATCAAGTGTTCCCTTAGATATGGTAACGCCGCGGATTTCTTCAATCTCTGCGCGGGTTACAGGCTGGTGATAAGCAATGATAGCCAGGGTTTCAACGGCAGCACGGGAAAGTTTGCGCGGCTCATCCACCTCTCGCCGCAGCAGGAAAGCAAGGTCTTCCGCTGTGCGAAACATATATTTACCGGCTACACTAATCAGGTTCACGCCCGCACTTTGATAGCTTTCCGTTAAAGAATCGATATGCACCTGCACATCCACATTATCAGGCAGGCGTTCTGCAATATCCGACAAAGAGAGCGGATGCTCACTGGCAAACAAAACAGCCTCCACCATACGGCGGTGTTCCATCAATTTTTCTGTATTCTCTGTCATGATCGGTTAACGTCTTCTTGGTCACTTATTCGCCGTCATTGGCAGGTTTTGAAGCAACAGTATCATCTGGCACTTTATGACGAAGGTAGATGGGGCCAAATGTTTCCATCTGCCGCAGGTCTGCCTGCCCTTTCTTTGCCAGTTCCAGGCTGGCCGCGAACATGCTGGCCAATGTGGATTTCTCCAGACGGCTATCAGAAATATTCTTCGGCAAAAACGTGGAAAGCTGTGTCCAGGTGAAGGCTGTACCGATAACACCGGAAAGCCTTTCAATCGCATCCTCCAGCGCCATTATAGGCCTGCGCTCTATGCGTAATTCCGTGATGGAGTGGCGCTGCCTGTTATCAGCATAGGCCTTCAAAAGTTCATACATTGTCAGATCGTATGACCCGTTTTTAAGAAGTTTCAGGCCTTCGGGTTTACCTCTGGCAAAAACATCACGGCCCAGCCTGTCTCGTCCCATCAGGCTCGCACCCACGTCCCGCATTGCTTCCAGCCTCTGCAGGCGCAATTGCAGGCGGAAAGCAAGTTCTTCCGCTGATGGCTCTTCCTCATCATCCTCTTTGGGCAATAAAAGGCGTGATTTCAGGTAAGCAAGCCAGGCCGCCATCACCAGATAATCTGCCGCCAATTCCAGCTTCAGCTTTTTCGCAGCCGTCACGAATGCAAGAAACTGCTCCACCAGTTCAAGAATGGAAATCTGTGTGAGATCAACCTTTTGCGTGCGGGCAAGCACCAGAAGCACATCAAGTGGCCCTTCAAAGCCATCCATATGCAGCACAAGCTGATCAGGGTTCATTGCCTGATCATGAGCTTGTGATATGTCTTC
>JBNKGK010000447.1:0-2358 GCA_050289785.1 Kordiimonas sp. | reverse complement strand
GGAGCAAAATAACATTCTCATGGACCGCTGCCAGCCTATCCAATATCGCTGCGGTTTCCGTCCTGCTGCCATCATCCACCAGGATGACAACGTGCCCCACTGCCAGGACCCGCGGCAGAAAGTGCTCAAGCTGAGGACCGTGGTTAAACACCGGAATCACAATGCAGTATTTAGCGACCATCATCGCCTCCATAGACGAGGCGGCCGGAGCTGTGCCGACCACTGTCAGATGTGAAGGCAAAAGCAACGTTTCTTTTGTCAGGGTTATGGGTAAGCGTAAGCGTCACAAGCATATCGGGCGTGATAACCTGTTGGAATTTAAGGGCTTCTATTCGGCTATATCCACTGCCCACCGCAAACAGTTCATCGGCAAACTGTGCGGCCCAACCAAGCTGAGCAACACCCGGCAGGATGGGCTCCCCCGGGAAATGCCCCTGAAAATAGAAAATGTTCGCGTCCACCAACAACTCCACAACGGCTGTATCGCCTTCGACAACGGTTGTCACCGGCCCAGGCCGCAAGGTATCGCATGGATGAAACAGTGCTTGCAGGTCTGCCGCAAGCGTCTTGCCCTGGCTATTGCGTGGCATGGTTTTCACAAAGCGCCAGCGCCGCGGCACCGCAATGTCTTCAACGGTGGCGGCAATCCTGTGGCTTAAGCGGGATACAAAGGCCTTCCGACCATTCGCCACAAGAAATGACCAGCCATTTGTGGTCGGCACCAGAACAGCACCAAGCCGTGTACGGGTATCGCCTGACAACAGCATCACGGCCACTTCATCCACTAAATCATCGTCAGCCAGGCAACGCTCCAACGCCGTCAAACTGACTCGCTTTTCCTCCACTTTAGCAATGCGGTCTATCCGCCCCATCAGCTCAAAACTATCCGAGCCAGACAGCTGAACCCGATCATTGGTGACATACGGCGTTTCGCCTGGAATGAAGGGCGACCGAAGGGCCAGCCGACCATCGCTCACCGTGGCTTCTATGCCTTGCATCAGGGTCCAAGGACCATATTCGCTTTCTGTCATAAAGTGGCGCCAGGCAACACCACCGGTTTCGGTGCTACCATATATCTCGATGGGTGCCTGCCCCGCCTCAAGGTGCATCGCCCGTGCAACCTCTTGTGGCAGTGGTCCGCCCGAGGAAAAGCAGGTTGCCAAACGTGCCGCCCCCGGCATAAAGCCCGGCACCGCTATGGCCCGCTTCAGGAATGCAGGGCTGGAAACAAACAGGCAGCCTTTGGGCAATCCCATTATGTCTTCTGGAAACCGAACTATCGGGCGCCAGATCACCTGCCCGCACATCATTGGCCTTAAAAGCCGGAACAGCAGGCCGTAAATATGCTGGTGGCTGACGCTACCAGCTATCCGTGTCCCAGGATCTGCGTCGAATATCGTATGGTGCACGGCGATCTCTGCCTCCAGACAGGCCAGCGGCTTTTCCATCAGTTCAGGATTGCCCGTGGACCCGGAGGTGCAAAGACACAAACCTGCCTCGGAAGACATTTCAGGCAACCGCGTCTGGCCTGTAGGGTCGGCCAAATGGCCCACCCTCGGCAAGTCTGATCCGCTAGCCTGCTCGGTGGTTAGCAGACCATCCACCATACCGCCCAGGCTGGCCAGAAAATCAGGTTTCAGGTGAGGCAACAGCACTGGTATCTTGCCCGCATGCAGCACCGCCATGAACGCAACAGCAAAATCGTAGATATCGCCAAAATACAGTCCGATGTTGGTACCCTCAAACGCTTGCATAGGAGGGACGGCGTGACAGACATCTTCTTTAAATGTCCCCCAGGTCACCACCTCACCACCTGCCCCTGCTATAAATGGGCTGCCGGAATTGCGGCCGGAAAAAAGGTCCCTCAGTTCAGGGATGAAGTTATGGGTCATTTGGCGGGTCTCACGGTCTGTCTGTGACTCTGCCGTGCCATCACAACAAGACGCACCAGATATTCTCCAGCAAACATGCCACCTATCAGGACATAGGCGATCAGGCCATTATAGAGCGCCCATTCCTCCCGCTGGCCATAGAGGGCTGTCCAGTAGGCAATCCCGCCATTCATAAGGAAGAATGCACACCAGGCTATTGTTACCTTCCTGAGATAGGGAATCGCGTAGTCCGGTAAATCGGGTTTATGAAGGCGTGCCATGCGCTCCACCTGTGGACGCTCTGTTGTCAAGGAAAGGCTAAAAAGTGCCAGCATGAAAAGATTCACCGCCACGGGATAAAGCCGAAGACTGGCTTCATGTCCTGTTACTGCGAAGGCAATTCCCGCCGCCATGAGCGAACCAGACAAAAAAAGCGTCTTCCCCAGCCCTGACCTATCTTTCTGGTATAGAAACGCCACCGCCATCC
>JBNKGK010000446.1:0-2365 GCA_050289785.1 Kordiimonas sp. | reverse complement strand
TAATTCTTGGCAAGCCTTGTGCCCACCCAGCCGGGAGCGGGTTCAGGCGGAGTCCAGCGGCGCACCCCCACCGGCGGCACACCATATGGGATGCCCTTGAAAACGCGAATATTGCCATCTGGCCCTGCAGTCTCGCCCAGTAATTTGCCCTGTGGCGTTTCTATTTCAACGTCAACAGGCCTGCTAAAGCCCTCATTTCCTAATACGGTCATCTAAAAAACCCTGTGTTTTTGTTTCATAATTGCATCCATGAGTTCCCTGGCACCGGGGAACAAATCTTTCGAAGGCTGCGCTTCACCATCCCTGAATGCCATGTAATGCTTGGCGTTTTCTGAATAAGGCAGCCAACCCGGTTGACCGTCCACAGCGGGAACACCTGTCTGGCGAACGCCACCCAGTAATTTGACATCGTCTCAGCAAGCTTCAAATCAGCATCGGCCGGCGGGTCCGCTGGCATATTTCTGGAAAAATGGTGTGAATATTTTTCGTTATTAAACACATAACTTATATCTGCCGTGTGAAATGCTGCAGGCGAGCCCGGCAGCGGCTGATCAAAATAGTATAAATAGGCCTTGGATGATTTGGTGTTCATCGCCTTGACGGCACTCTCCATCCACCAGCCCATACCGCCATAATGTCTTATAGTTTTTTGCCCCTCACCTGGAGGGTAAAAGGCAAGATACCGCTCAGCCAGGGGGCCATAATGCTTTTGCATATCCTGAATATAAGTTGCCTTATCAGCCAGCTTTTCGGGTACACCACCATAGGATTCATAACTGTTAAACCCTGCAATGATCGGCACATCATGCTGTTTACCCTGAGCAAATATATCATAAGGCTGTTCGGGGATGCCCCCGAAAGCCGCTATATTATCCCGCACCCATTTCAGGGTTTGTATCTGATCCGTCAGAGTATAATTGCCGGATGAAGCATGAGAAGATTCCGCCGTTAAGGCAGGATGGGAAAAATGGCCGAATATACCAAGACGATAATTAAAGGTGACAAGAACAACGCCCTTTTTAGTGAGCGCCGTACCGTCATATAATGGCCAGGAACCTGATCCCATCACAAATCCACCACTGTGAATCCAGACCATCACAGGCAAAGGCTTTTTGGTCCCCTGCGCGTCTTTTTCAGGTGTCCAAACATTAAGATAGAGGCAACCCTCACTAGGATTAGATGGGGGGTGGTACACAAAACTTTTTTCTTCTGGATACGTCCGGTTTGCGTAATCTGCCGCCCCCATACAATCAGGCCCAAAACGTGTTGCATTGCGAATACCGTCCCATGGTTCTGGAGACTGGGCAGGCTTCCAGCGCAAATCACCTGTGGGTACCGCCGCATAGGGAATCCCCTTAGACACCATAATCGACGGGTCTATTGAAGATGATTGGCCAAGCAATCGCCCCTGCGGTGTGTCAACTAGCATCTCCTGTATCGGCTGTGCGGAGAGCGATAAAGAGAACAGGCTCCCAGTTAAGAGAAGCAAAGTATATTTAACGAACTGCCGAATATCATTCACCATTGGCCCTATACTTTATGAAAATAGGCATCTTTGCTGCCCAAAACCGGTAGATAATCGTGGGCTGCCTTCGTTTCTATCATCTTATCTATCTCGCCAGCGCTATACCCAAGTTCAGCAAGGACATCGCGGGTCTGCGCCCCAATGCGCGGCGCGGGGGAAAGCCTTAAATAACTATGCTTTTCGCCCACTCTTACACAGCTGGGCGCTGGCACAATAATGGGCCTGCCACTCGGGTGTTTGCTCCAGCGAATAAACTCAGGCAAAGCTGCAGCTTCTTCATCAGCAGTATCGTTTTCAACATCAAGAATATGAGCCTGCTTTAGTATCTCCAAGTTGGAAAGGACAACATGGCAACCTATATCTGCCCGACGCAAAACCTCGATCCAGTGCTCACAGGACTTGCCTGCAAACGCTGCTTCAAGGCTTGTTTCATCTGCCCCTGGCCCGCCTGCCACGATGTTACAGAGCGAAGGGTACCGACTTTCTCTCGTACCCACAAATATCCAGCCATCGCTGCATTCATAAAGCCGCTGCCAGGGGTGAGGCCCTTTGGCATTCTGCCCCCCGGGGCCACTCCAGCGGCATTCACCATTTTCACTAATAACCAAAGGAAGCTGCACGTAATTCGCCGCCCTTATCAGGGAGGCGCGCCCTTCCCCGCCATAACCTGTGGTGCGCTGTTGATAAAGGCCAGTAAGACCACAAAAGGCGAGGCTGAGCCCCCCCATAATATCAATGGAAATGCCACCATGCCCCTGCGGCTGCTCAAGCGTGCCAAAATGGGCGGGAATGCCGCTTGGCATCTGGGCGATTGGGTCAAATCCAGGCCGATTTTCCCAT
>JBNKGK010000445.1:0-2368 GCA_050289785.1 Kordiimonas sp. | reverse complement strand
AAGGCATATCGGCCAGACGGACCCGAAACCAGGGCCGCCTTCGCCGCCTCCATGCCATGCGGGATGAGCGCAAGAATATGGTGAAGGCCTCCGGACAGGTTGCTATTTCCCTCTCAGGTGGCGGGAAATCAGGGGCGCGGGTGATCGAGGCGGAGAAAATTGCCAAGGGCTATGATGGGCGCACGCTTTTTGATGCTTTCTCCATCCGTATCAACAGGGGGGATCGCGTCGGCATTATTGGGCCCAATGGAGCAGGGAAATCCACTCTGCTCAAGGTGCTGACAGGTGAAATTATACCGGATGCAGGGTCTATCAAGCTTGGAACAAATCTTGATGTCTTGTTGATTGACCAGAAGCGGGCGGCGCTGAAGGACGATATGACGGTGAAGGATGTACTCACCGGGGGCAGTGGGGATTATGTGCATGTGAACGGCGAAGCCAAGCATGTGATGAGCTATATGAAAGAGTTTCTCTTTGCGCCCAGCTCTGCCAACACGCCAGTATCAGCTTTGTCTGGCGGGGAACGCAACAGGCTTCTGATCGCGGCGAATTTCGCAAAGCCCTCAAATCTGATGATCCTCGACGAGCCAACGAATGATCTTGATATGGATACACTTGATCTGCTGCAGGAGGTGCTGGCCGATTATAAGGGCACCATTTTGCTGGTTTCGCATGATCGGGATTTTCTGGACCGGGTTGTCACTTCTTCCATCGTGCTCGAGGGGGATGGTATGGCCACTGAATATGCAGGCGGCTACACTGATTACAAGCGGCAAAAGGCCCTTGTCGTGAAGTCTGAAGCGGCAGAGGAGACAAAGGAAAAAAACAGGGTCGTTCCTATCGAAAGCGCGCCGAAAAAGAAGAGTGCGAAGCTATCTTATAAAGACCAGCGAGAGCTGGACCTGCTGCCTGCGGAAATTGAAGCCCTTTCGATGAAAATTGCTGATATGGAAGCGGAGTTTTCAGACCCTGATCTCTATAGCCAGAAACCGGATCGTTTTGCTGAGCTTTCAAGTCTGCTGGATGCCATGCGGGATGAGCTGGAAGAAAAAGAAATGCGCTGGCTGGAGCTGGAAGAGCTGAAAGACAGCCTATCAGGTTAGAAAAATGAGGGAAGACAGATGCAACTTTTATCTATCTGTGCCGGGCAACCTGTAGACGTTTCTTTTAATGGTAAAACAGTTAGTACATCCATTTTCAAAAAGCCGGTTTCAGGCAAAGTTGAGGTGAAACCTTTGGGGCTAGCGGGTGATGCTCAGGCAGACCTCAGTGTGCATGGCGGTATAGATAAAGCAGTCTATGCCTATTCCCTCGATCATTATGATTATTGGAAGAATGAACTTGACCTTGACGTGATAGAGCCAGCTGGTTTTGGTGAAAACCTGACGATCAAGGGGCTTGATGAAACACAGCAATGCATTGGCGACACCCTTAAAATAGGTGATGTTTTGTTTGTCATCTCTCAGCCACGCACGCCTTGCTTTAAGCTGTGGATCAAGTTTGAAAACCCGAAAATGGTGAAGCTTTTTAATCAGGCTGGATTTCCAGGCTATTACCTGAAGGTGCTAACACCTGGCACGATAGAAGCAGGCATGGATGTTGAGTGGCAGAGGGCAAGCCATGAACGTGTGAGTGTTTATGATCTGTACAGAGCCCTCATGGGAAAGCGAAATGAAGAAACTGACAGAGTTTATCAAACTGCGCTGAAATGCCCACATTTGGCTCAGGTCATCAGGGCACATATAGAAGCCGCACTAGAGGCTTGATTCAGGGTTCCATCTTTACGAAGCTCTCTGGTGGTTGCCAGGTGTCTGGCATGAACTGATTGCCCCAGACACACAAGGCCTGTAGCACAGGCAGCAGGTGCCGGCCTTTTTCTGTAAGGGTGTATTCATAGCGTTTGGGGCGCTCCTGATAAGGTTTTTTCTCTGCAAGGCCGGTTTTTTCAATCAGGTTCAAGCGGTCAGCCAGAATATTGGTTGTGATGCGCTCGGGTGATTCCAGAAATTCGGAATAGCGTTTCTTACCCATGAGCATGTCTCGCACCAGCACAAGGGTCCAGCGGTCCCCTAGTATATCCAGTGAACTAGCAATAGGGCAGGCAGAGCGTTTCTCTTTCATCATCTTTCCTTGTTGTAACTTGTATATTGCAAGTAACAATTGGCTAGTATAAAGTAGGATGGTAACTTAATCAAACAGGAGGTAAGCATGGTGGATGGATTTGGTGGTCAGTGTTTATGCGGAGCAGTGAGCTATAAAGCGCAGGGCGAACCCATGTTCACGGCTAACTGCTATTGTGTGGATTGCCGGAAATCCAGTGGCACCAGCCATGGCACTCATGTCGTGGTTCCAGAGGCTATGGTCACTA
>JBNKGK010000444.1:0-2384 GCA_050289785.1 Kordiimonas sp. | reverse complement strand
AAGCAGGGCCATGCCGTAAAATTGCATCCAGCTGACCCCTTCAGGCAAACGGCAAATTTTAAGGGCGGCAGCAAGCGCTGTCAGGCCCATAATGCCCGCTGGCTTGCCGATAAAGAGCCCCAGAATAATGCCCAGAGTGATAGGATTTAGGAATGTTTCCAAACTGACACCTGAAAAAGAAACACCAGCGTTCACGAAGGCGAACAGGGGTAAAACACCAAAGGCTACCCAGGGATGCAGGCTATGCTCCAGCGATTTCAGGGGGGATTTTCCATCTTCGTCCATAGCCCTCAGGGGCACCAGCAGGCCAATGATAACGCCGGCCAGTGTGGCATGGACACCGGATTTCAGCACACATGTCCAGATAAAGACACCAACAACCATATAGGGGCCAATTTTCGTGACACCCCGCCAGTTCATTAAGGCGAGCACCGCAATGCCAAGGCCTGCCAGCATAAGCGAGATTATGGAGGTTTCCGCTGTATAAAAAAGTGCAATGATCAGGATGGCCACTAGGTCATCAATGATGGCGATGGCCACCAGGCTGACTTTAAGGGCCGTGGGAATGCGGCTGCCCATGAGCACCAAAACGCCTAGCGCAAAGGCGATATCTGTTGCAGCAGGAATAGCCCAGCCCTGCATGGTGACAGGGTCATGCCAGTTCACATAACTATAGGCCAAGGCAGGTACGATCACGCCGCCCATTGCCGCGATAGCAGGCAGGATGAATAGCTCAGGCTTTGAGAGGTGGCCTTCCAGTATTTCCCTTTTTATTTCCAGTCCCACAAGCAGGAAGAAGATAGCCATAAGGCCATCATTGATCCAGAGCAGCAGGGGCTTGTCGATTGCTAAGGCACCTATTTGCAGCACAACGGGTGTGTCTTTAATGGCGTCATATACTGTGTGGAGGGGAGAGTTTTCCATCAGCATGGCCATGAGCGCAGCGAGAAAAAGTAAAATGCCGGGGGCGGTGTTGAGGGCGAAAAAATCCCTGAAAATTTTGGTCATGATTCTCTTGTTGGTTATAAATGAACAGATTTCATATAAGGAGTGGCGGCCAATTTAAAAGATCAGTTGAAGCGATATCTGGCTGAATTTGTCATTTTATTGCGTTGCGGGCACTGTTTGTTGGCCTGATCGGCTAGCCATGATGGCTTTGTTGGCTAGCACATCATTCGCCATATACTCCGAGGCCCAAGGCACAATATCTTTTGATGACATGGGGCGGGCATATAAGTAGCCCTGATGGATATAGCACCCAAGGGAGTGCAGTAATGCCGCCTGTTCCGGGGTTTCCACTCCTTCCGCAACACAGGTAAGGGAAAGGTTTTTCGCGAGCTGAATGCCAGATTCGAGAACGGTTCGTGAAGGATGATGGTTGATGGCTGCTGCTACGTAACTTTGATCGAGTTTAAGTTCAGTGAACGGGATATACTGTAGCTGTTTCAGTGAGGCATAGCCTGTACCGAAATCATCAATTGAAAGACCAAAGCCTTTGAGGCGCAGGCGAGACATAACCTCCAGGCATTGTCTTGCTTCTTCCATGACTTTTGTTTCTGTGATTTCCAGGACGACGGTGGAGGGCTCAATATTATATTCGGAAGCAAGCTTCACCATATTGTCAGGGAAGTCACTGTCTTTCAGGTTGTCAGTTGAGATATTGATTGAAACAGGCAAGACGATGCCAAGCTGTTTTTGCCAATAAGCCCGGTCAGCGAAAACCTGATGCACGATAACTGTTGTTAAGGCCCTGATCAGGCCGTGTTCTTCAGCTGTTGGTATAAAATAATTGGGGCCCAAAATTTTTCCTGTGCTGGTTCTCCATCGGGCAAGGCATTCAAGACCTGCGAGCGTTTTATTTTTACTGCATATCTGAGGCTGATAATAGGGTATGACAGCTCCATCCTGAATACCTCTTAATATGGTTTCTGTGGAGAAGCCCCCCTGGATTTGAGCAGGGTCTCTGCTAACGGGTTGGTCCATATGCGGTGGTGTAGAGGCAACTTCTTCCAGAAGGCGAACAACCTCTTCCGCAGTGAAGGGTTTTTGCACCGTACCTTTGACGTTTAGACCAAATTCTGTTCCAAGTTCCTGTGCTGCATAAAGAATGGATTGTGGCAGGGAAGAAACAAAAATAAGCTTGGATGTTACCCCGCGTTTTGCGAGTTCCTTCACGAGTTGTAAGCCATCGACATCCTTCATTTTCAGTTCTGACAGGATGAGCGTAAAAGGCATTTCATCAATGGCTTTAAGCGCTTCCATGCTGCTGTTGGCTAGGATGGTGGCATAGCCCATTTCCGAGCAGATAATGGAAAGGGTATTCCGCTGCAGTGATTCGTCATCAATAATCAGGGCACGGGGCTGTTCTAAGGAAAGATGCATTA
>JBNKGK010000443.1:0-2404 GCA_050289785.1 Kordiimonas sp. | reverse complement strand
TTTTCTACGATATGCTGGCGCGCTTTACCAAATCACATAGCCATGTGGCCTCTGAACTTCGTGACTTTGAAGATAAGGAAGCCAGGGGTATTCCGGCGGAATAAAGGCATTTTCTTTTGTCATGGGGCGCACATCAAGGTGTGCGCCTTTTCTTGGAAATCAACAGAATACCTGTGGTGCAAAAGCACAGTGCCAGCATATGATAAACAGTGAAGGGCTCATCCAAAAAGCTGACAGCGATGAGACTTGTTGCCACGGGTCCAACAGTGCCGGAAATTGCTGTATGTTCCGGCCCTATGCGGGCGACCGCTTCCGAGAGCATAAAGGCCGGTATCACGGTGCCGATGATTGCAATAAGCAGGATAGTATCAAAAGAGCTCGCTGGAGGCAGAACAAGGGATATATCCTTCTGCAGGAAGGCCAGAATGCAGGTATGTACGATGATGGCAATTGTGGAAATTGTCATGGAAACACCAGTGAAAAAAGGACTGCCATACTGTTGAATCAGGGACTTTGATACCAAAACGTTAGTAGCAAAAAATGTGGCTGAAAGAGCTACAAGAGCTGTACCAAAGACAATAGCGCCAGATGTTAATGCCTCACCCGTTGGGGTTGCCCACTCAAAGGCAAAGACAAAAACAATCCCTAAGTAAGTTAGGCAGGCGGCTACTGTCATACGCAAGGAAGGCCATTGCCGACCGATTATAGCAGTGCCGATAACAACAAGAGCCGGGTAGCTGAACAGAACAATGCGTTCTAACTGAACGGAAATGAAGTGCAGGCTATAAAAACTGAGCCATGATGCCATATAATAGCCAAAGAGCCCGCAAAAGAGTATTTTTGCTATATCCTGCTTTGGCAAGGCACGAATAGCCTGTGACCTTGCTGTTTTGGCAGCAACAAAGAGGAAGACAGGCAAGGACAAAACCATCCGGTACAAGAGAATTGTTTCTGTTGTCAGTCCGTCCATATAGGCATATTTGACGAGAATGCCCTTACTCGAGAAGAAAATGGCACCACCAGTTGCCAGTAAAAGACCAGTCATGGAGATGTGCCTGGCTGCCCTATCTGGATGTTGCATCGTTGGTCCTTTTTTGATGCCAAATCCATGCATGACACAATCAGGAACGCCACCATGGATATTGTGGCGTTGAGAGGTTGATCAATAATGTTAGAAATACTGCCTCAGCGCCGTGATAGCGTGAGCCATAGAAGGGAAATCGTGCTTTTAACCAGTGTAATCATGCCGCAACTATAGCAGCGGCATGAAAGGGGTCAACAGTTTGCTAAACTGTTTTGGCGTAATCGACAATGAAACCTGCTTCTTCCAGGCCGTGAACCAGCTTTAAGGCGTGCTCGCGGTCTTTTGATTCTACCACGATTTCCATTTCCGTTTGCTTCAGGGATATAGCCCCGAATTCCCGGTGGTGACGCATTTCAATTACATTGGCGCCCACTTCGGCCACCACTTCGGTGACTTTGGCAAGAGCCCCCGGTTGGTCCATCATTGTAATGCGCAGGCGAGACAGGCGGCCATCACGGGCCATGCCGCGCATGATGGCAGAGGCCAGCAGGCGTGAATCAATATTGCCGCCGGTCAAGATCAGTCCCACTTTACGCCCTTTGAAATAATCAGGATATTCCATCAGGGCGGCGAGGCTGATGGCACCAGCGCCTTCCACTACGACCTTTTCCACTTCCATCATCATAACGATAGCGGCTTCGATGCGCCGCTCTGGCACGATGAGGATATCGTCCACAAGGCTACGCACCACATCTCGGGTCTTTTGCCCAGGATTTTGCACCGCAATGCCCTCGGCAATCGTGATGAAGTTGCCATCCAGGAAAGTGCCATCAATGGTTTCTTTCATAGAAGGGAAGGCCTCCGTCTGAACACCAACAACCTTGATGTTCGGATTCATTTCTTTTGCGATCGTTGCGATGCCAGAGATAAGTCCACCGCCACCGATCGGCACCACAAGTGTGTCCAGCTCCGGCACGTCTTCCAGCATTTCAAGGCCTACCGTGCCCTGGCCAGCCATCACCATCGGGTCATCAAAAGGGTGGATGAATGTCAGTTTTTCATCATCAGCTATTTTGAGGGCGGCTTCTGTTGCTTTTTCAAAGTTTGAGCCGGTGAGCACCACACGGGCGCCCAGTTCTTCCGTGCGTTTCACTTTGTTAAAAGGTGTGCCTTCAGGCATCACGATTGTAGCCGGGATACCCAGCCGTGAGGCGTGGTAGCTGATGCCCTGAGCGTGATTTCCCGCTGAAGCGGCGATCACCCCCTTTGTTTCGGGGGGCAGAGAGAGCAGCCTGTTTAACGCGCCACGTTCTTTATAGGCAGCGGTGAACTGGAAAATCTCGCACTTCCGCCAGCATTCTGCGCCCGTCATCTCAGACA
>JBNKGK010000442.1:0-2408 GCA_050289785.1 Kordiimonas sp. | reverse complement strand
GGCCTGACCCTAGATACCGCTGATTATTGAAGTACATCGAAACTGATTGAAACAACGGTTGTGATCTACGGATTGGATGATGGGTGTTTGGGGCGAGGGTTATCGAAGCTGGCCTTGCAGTGCTTGTTTTACTGCGGAGACTTTAGGTTGTATGGCAGCTAAAACCGGGTCTACTTCTGAGAGGCGCTCAAGAAAGCCGACAACATAGAGAGAGGGAAGCGTCGCGATGAAAGGGTTCCCCTTATTGGGTGTAACCTTGACTTCTAACGGCTGATAATTGTTTAGGCTGGGGGAAAGGTCCTCACCTTTAAGCTCAACGGCAAACTCTTCTGTAAATGTGCAATAGGCTGCATGGCACCCTGCGACATAGCGTTTGGTCGGTTCTAACTGTCTCTCCAGACCGCCTCGCAAGGTAGCCCGTGTATAGCGCTTCCAATACCCTCTTCGGGTGGCATATTTTTCGGGGGTGGATTTGATGCGCTTGAGGTTTGCGTCGGTCATTTCCGAGACGATATATTGTTTGCGGACCTGTAGTTGAACGATCGTTTTTCCTGTTTTAGGATAAAATAGAGTTCTCAAGAATAACTCGGGTTTTTCCCCGAGACCCAGAATAATGCCACCGAACCCATCATAATAGGTTTGACCTACGACGCGAACATAGGCTTCAAAATCATCTCTGATAATGCTCGATCCGTTATAGCTATCTTCCATTATTTTGATCTGCTTATAGATCGCTTTATTATGTTTTTCGCGGGCTTTGGCCTGTGCCTTGCGTCTCTTTTTTTCTTCGTAACGGCGTTTTTTCTCTGCCTTTTTGGCTATTTTATAAGCCTTCTTGAACTGCTTTTTTTCATCTTTGCTTAAGCTGTCTGTGTTGATTGCTTCCAGCTCCTGATAGGTCATGTGGTTAAATGGTTTTGGATCATTTGCCATGCCTGGTGCTGCAAACACTACAGCAAAGAGAAAAAGAAAAGCATATTTCATCGAGAGGTCCCCTGTTTAGAAAGGGGCATTTTCACCCTCTAAAATGGAAACACAACTAAAAATTTAGAAAAATCTCCATAATATTAGGAGGCTCTTTGCTAAATGCATTAGGGCAGAGCCTGATGCGGTATATATTTTTTCAGCAAGCGTTCTGTCTCTTTCAGGACGCGGGTACGGCTTTTAGCCAAACTCAAATTATGCCCTTCAGCTTCCAGTTCAATAAACTTGGGCTCAGTCCCCTTTTTCTGCATTGCTTTAACCAGCTTCTTTGAGTGCTCTATATCGACACGGCTGTCATGAGTACCGTGCAATAGCACTAATGGTGTTTTGATTGCTGCTGCCAGTTTGTATGGGTTGTGGTCTTTGAAAACCCTGCGGCCTTTTTTTCCAACTATTCTCTCATAATAGCTTGGGTTGCTTCTTTTTTTCAAAGTCTTGGCCCAATCTTTCAAATCAGTAATTGGAGCGACGGCGAGAGCGCATTTGTATAGACCAGAATATCTGATGCTGCTCATTAACGTTGCGTAGCCCCCATAGGAGGCGCCCATGATGCAAATGCGATTTGGGTCTGCCACTCCTGAGTTGATCAGGTGAAACGCTCCGTCCGCTATGTCATCAATCATTTTGCCGCCCCATTCACCATAGCCTTGCTCTTCAAAGGCCCTGCCATATCCATTGCTGCCTCTGAAATTGGATTGGAGGACAGCATAACCTCGGCTGGCGATAAACTGGGCCCAGAAGTCATAGTCTTTGTGGTCGCGCACCCATGGGCGTCCATGAGGCATCACAATGAGGGGCAGTTTTTCTGCTTCAGCCCCAATCGGTGTTGTAAGATAGGCTGGAATTTCAAGGCCATCACGTGCCCTGTAGGATATTGATTTCACTTCAGCCAGGTAATCGGGGTTTAGCGCCGTATTGATTTCACTGAACAGGGATAACTTTTTGTTCTTGATATCAAAATGATAAAAAGCTCCGGGATATTGTGCGCTTGTTGAATAAACAATCGCCGCTTCATTATTGGGGGTTATCTGATTGATGTAATTTCTGCGATTGGGGAGGGCTTTATCCAGTTCCCTGTCGATCTTCTCATAAAGAGGGTCAAAATATGTTTTTTGCAATGTATCGCCATGAGTATAAGGGTTGCGGACAAGCCAACCCGCATCCAGGTTTTCATTATCGTATAAAACGTCACCGATTGAACCATCTCTCAGGTCGAAAGCATATATTATGTCTCTGCCCTCCTGGAGAGAGGTTCGGATGAATGCCCTATGGGCTATTTGGGGGGCAAAGCCCATGAAACGAAATCTGTTAGGGTCGCCGATATTGGTGATTGGGAGTTTGTGCCAGGAAGTGCCACCATCTTCTTTGGCGACCATATGGAGCGTATTTTTAGCCCACCCCATACCAAACCTTACAGAGCCTTT
>JBNKGK010000441.1:0-2410 GCA_050289785.1 Kordiimonas sp. | reverse complement strand
CCACACTGATTGTGGCAATGCTTGTATCCGCTTCAACCGGATCAGACATTGCTGTGAACGCAGTGCCCAGCGCTATCATGCTGACAAGCCCCATATGCCTAGCGGTCCTTTTCGTTTTGATGGCATCTACCATTTTCATTATCCCTTTTCCTCCGTTTTACTCAACAGCCCATTTGGGCCATGCGAGGGATAAGAGTGGTAAACGCCCCAAAGTTGGGGATCAGTTTTTTACAAAAGTTTTATTTCGACATATTATACCATAAGTATAGATCAGCAAAAATTTCTTTAAGCCCAATTGCTTATCGATTTTTTTCTGACATGGCAGGAAATAATTTATTTTTTTTAGTCCCCAACTTTGTGAAAAATCCTGTCTATGTGTGTATGGGACAAATGGTGACAAAAGAAGACACAGAGATAAGACACCTTAAAGGTGGCGGGTTAGCAACAGCCTTTCAACGCTTGGCACCGCGCCTGAGGCGCTTTTTGGCCTTACGCCTGAAAAGTGATAATGACGCACAGGACCTGACCCAGGAAACCTATCTGCGGCTCATGCGGGTAAAAACGCCAAATCTTATTCGCCAGCCTGAAGCCTATCTCTTCAAGATTGCGGATAATCTGGCCAATGAATTTCTGCTTCACCAGGGCAAAACACAGCAGACCATTGATATGGATACATTAAGTAAAATGGGGCAAGACGGCGACGGCGACAGCTTTGAGCAAGAGCTGGACACCCGCGCTGCCATCAGCCGTTTAGAAGATATCCTCACAGAGCTGCCCCCTTTATACCGGGCAGTGCTGCTGCTGCGAAAGCGGGATGGCCTCACCCATGCTGAAATTGCAGAAAAGCTGCAAATATCGCAGCACACGGTACATACCTACCTGAAACGCGCAGTAGCAAACTGCCGGGCACATTGGACAGAATGAAATGGCGAGCAAAACAACAATAACACAAAAGCAAATTGCAGATGAAGCCGCTGACTGGGCCGTTTTACTGGATGCTGGCCCGCTCGCGGATAAGCAACAACAGGAACTGGCGAGTTGGTTGCTGGAATCCCCTCGTCATGGGGAAGAACTGCTACTGGCTTCTTCCATCATAGCCGGACTAGAAAAGGTGGATGAGGGTAAAACCATCTCAATTGATGACCTGTTGACGCAAAGCGCACCGGATATTGTGCCTATCACCCGTACACTTCATTCACCCAATATGCCACAGCAACGAAAAAATTGGAAACCGGCTGTTATTGGTCTTTCAGCTCTGGCTGCCTCTCTCATGCTTTATGTCGGGGTGGCAGAGACATCCCTCTATTCACAGTGGCAACACCTTTTTTCAACAGAACAACCAGTTTACACAACAGCCCTGGGAGAACAAAAAAGCTTCACGCTGGCTGATGGGTCCGTTGTCTTCCTGAACACTCAAAGTGAAATAGAGGTGCGTTACACAGGAAAAGAACGCTTGATCAACTTAACACATGGTGAAGCCATGTTTGAGGTGGCCCCAGTGGCTGGCCGCCCCTTCCGCGTGCAAACGAATGACGGTGTTGTAGAAGCCCTTGGCACCAAATTTAATGTTTATCAAAAAATATCAGGTACCAGCGTGGCGGTGGTTGAAGGCAGCGTTGCCGTGAAGTCGAATAGCGAGGAACGCGTGGTGCTGGATGCTGGCAAACAAGTGAATGTGCAGAAAGAAGCGGGGTTATCTGCTGTCTCGGAACCGAACATGCAGGCCCTGACCTCCTGGCAAATACGCAAGCTGATGTTCACGACAGAAAGGCTGGACACCATTGCGGCAGAATTCAACCGCTACAATAAAGTGCAAATTGAAGTGGCTGATGCCACCGTGGCAGCCATTCGCTTTTCTGGCGTTTTCTCTGCGGATGACCCTCATTCCCTGCTGGCCTTCCTTGAGATGGACGGCAACCTGCGCATTGACCGCAGCAAAGAAAGCGTGATTGCGCTACACGCCAAACAAAAATAAAAAAACGGGGCCACATGCGCAGCCCCGCTTTTATAATAACTTATATGTTAAACCTTAGAACTGATAGCCAACTCTAACACCATAAGTCCGTGGCGGCTGCAGGTGAACCTGATGACCACCGCCGTAAATAGAGCCACCCACGCTCACATTTTCGATAATGTCATCATCTTCAATATTCTGCACATACGTGGTCACTGACCAGTTTCCATCCACACTTTCCCAGCTAAGGCTCGCATCTGTTTTATGATAAGCATTCTGGCGATCAAACGGCAGATTAAACTCACGGAAATACATATCATCAATCCACGCAAAATTTGCCCTTAAAGTCAGATTACCATTATTACCTAGTTCCCATGTGTAAGCCGCTCCCAGGTTAATTTTCCACTCAGGAGAACGGGGTAAAACATTACCGCTCAGATCCTGCGGGTCAGATGT
>JBNKGK010000440.1:0-2420 GCA_050289785.1 Kordiimonas sp. | reverse complement strand
GGGGTATTTCTAAAATGGCACATCAGTCAGACCTCATTGCAGAAGATATTCAGGCCTACCTGAAGGCGCAGGAAGAAAAATCCATGCTGCGGTTCATCACCTGCGGCAGCGTGGATGATGGTAAATCCACCCTCATTGGTCGCCTGCTGTATGATAGCAAGATGATCTTTGAAGATCAGCTCGCTGCGCTTGAGAGCGACAGCAAGAAGATGGGCACTCAGGGTGAGGAAATTGATTTCGCGCTTTTGGTGGACGGCCTCGCCGCAGAGCGGGAGCAGGGCATCACTATTGATGTGGCCTACCGCTTTTTCAGTACGGACAAGCGTAAGTTCATTGTGGCCGATACACCGGGCCATGAGCAATATACCCGCAACATGGCAACAGGGGCCTCCACGGCTGACCTCGCCATTCTGTTGATTGATGCGCGCAAGGGCGTGCTCACACAGACACGGCGTCACAGCTTTATCGCCAGCTTGCTTGGCATCAAGCATGTTGTGCTGGCCGTGAACAAGATGGACCTGATGAATTACAGCCAGAAAGTGCTGGTGGATATCGAGCTGGAATACCGCGAGTTCGCCAAGGATTTCGGTTTCTCTGAAATTATGGCTATTCCGCTTTCTGCGCTGAAGGGTGATAACATCCTTCAGCATAGCAAAAACACACCATGGTATGAGGGGCCCACCCTGATGCACCATCTGGAAACCGTGCAGGTGGATGATGTGCGCGCTGAGGCCCCCTTCCGTTTGCCTGTGCAGTGGGTAAACCGGCCTAATCTGGATTTCCGTGGTTTCTCTGGCACTATTGCTTCTGGTTCCATCAAGGTGGGTGATCCGGTTAAGGCGCTGCCCAACGCGCAGGAAAGCCGGGTGAAAAGCATTGTTACCTATGACGGCGAACTGGATGAAGCCGTGGCAGGCGAAGCCATTACCCTCACGCTGGAGGATGAGATTGATATCTCCCGCGGGGATGTGATTGCCGGTAAGGACCATCCGCCGGAAGTGGCAGATCAGTTTGAAGCCAAAATCATCTGGATGTCTGATGAGGCGATGCTGCCGGGTAGGCCCTACCTGTTCAAAACAGCGAACAAGACACTGCCAGGCGTGGTGACAGACCTGAAACATAAGGTGAATGTAAACACGCTGGAGCATACGGCCGCCAAGAAGCTGGATCTGAACGAGATCGGCATCTGCAACATCGGGCTGGATAGCCGCATCGCGTTTGACCCTTACGGCGTAAACCGCGACACGGGTGCCTTCATCATTATCGACAGGCTCACTAACAACACGGTTGGTGTGGGCATGATTGATTTTGCGCTGCGCCGGGCATCTAACATTCACTGGCAGGCGCTTGACGTGAACAAGCAGGGCCGCGCTGATATGAAACACCAGCGCCCGGCGGTGCTGTGGTTCACTGGGCTATCCGGTTCTGGTAAATCCACTATCGCCAATATTGTGGAAAAACGCCTGTTTGCCCGCGCGCGCCACACCTATGTGCTGGACGGGGATAACGTGCGCCATGGTCTCAATAAAGACCTGGGCTTCACCGATGCCGACAGGGTGGAAAATATCCGCCGAGTTGGTGAGGTTGCCCGCCTGATGGTGGATGCAGGCCTAATGGTGCTCACCAGCTTTATTTCACCTTTCCGCTCTGAGCGGCGCATGGTGCGCGAGCTGCTGGCAGACGGTGAATTCATTGAGGTTTATGTGGATACACCGATTGAGGTGTGCGCCGAGCGTGACCCCAAAGGCCTGTACAAGAAGGCCAAGGCCGGTGAGATCAAAAACTTCACAGGTTTTGACAGCCCCTATGAAGCGCCTGAGCTTGCGGACATTCACGTAAAAACCGCAGAGCAAAGCGCGGAAGACTGTGCTGACCAGATTATTAACTATCTGGAAGAATGCGGCTATCTTTCCGCCGGTGGTTTCACAGGCGGTGAAGGCATCTAAAAATTTATCAGCCCGTCTTCACTTCGCCATGGCGGGCTGCACAAGCTGATTTGCTGCGCTTCCGGTGCTCATGTGCTTAAGTACACTGCGCGCCGGTTCTCGCGCATCAGCCTTTTCGCCACGCCCTGGCGGAGTGATATTCTTTATGTGGCAACTTGCTCACTCGTCACCCTGAACTTGGTTCAGGGTCCATGAACACAATTGTCCGAAGGATGTTTCGGCTTTCCGCCGTATCAGGCCCTGGGTGCCAGATATGGAAGGAGGCCATATGTCAGATATTTCTGCCATTGGTGGTGGCCAGGGGTTTCGACCGCCGCCACCACAACCGCTCTCGCATGATCAGAAAAGCCTGATCAGCGAGACGCTTTCAAACTTTGATCCCGAAACCCTGACGGAAGAAGACGCGCAGGCGATTGTCAGCGCTTTCAAGGACGCGGGCATCCGCCCGGGGCGGGAGCTCGCATCTGCGATGGA
>JBNKGK010000439.1:0-2425 GCA_050289785.1 Kordiimonas sp. | reverse complement strand
GTCCTAATTGTCGAACCTCACGATGCCGCAAGACAAAAGCTTGCCCAGGACATGGCGGTTTTTCATCTACACGCAATAACCAAAAAAAAACAGGAGGAAGCCCTTTCTATATTGGCAAAACAGGCTCAAGCAGGTGCTCCAGTTTCACTGATCATTACAGATAGCCGTGTTATTGAAAAAGCGAGTGAAGCTCTTCTTGCTGAATTAAATGCCAGGCGCTCCCCTCTTCTTGTTCTACAGAGACCAGAAAGGGCTGACAGGGAATGGATATGGAACCATTTTCCTAATTGCTGCCAAACACTATTGAAACCGGTCTCACCGACTGTTTTACATACCGCCATCAAGGATATGGTTGGTGGCGTTCAGGCTGACTCCCAAGTGAACAACCTTGATCAAAACACCTCTCTCAATCTCATTGATGCGCCCCCGGTAAAGCAAGATGTGCTTGAGAAAACTCACATTTCCCCACATGTTCCTTGTACATCCCCACTGGTTCTCCTGGTTGATGATAATGAAATGAACCAAACGGTAGCCCAGGAGATGCTCAACATCATGGGACTTCGCCATGTCACAGCCAATAATGGTGCTGAGGCCATAGACCTTTATCAGCAACACAAACCCGATGTCATCTTAATGGATATATCCATGCCAGTGATGAATGGGTTTGAGGCCACACAGGCTATTAAAACCTCTGCAGGAGAGAAAGAAGGACCTCCTTTCATTGTGGGTATGACAGCCCATGCACTTGATGGTGATAAAGAACAATGCCTGGCAGCAGGCATGGATGCCTATCTCCCAAAGCCTGTTACCTATAGTGATATGAAAGAGATGCTGGAACAATTCATTTCACCAGATGGTAATGCTCAAATATTATCTAACAAGATAAGCTAATTGACCCTTCCCTTTGGCAATTTTTAAGAGCATAAATACAATTAATTTCAGCTTTGATTGGGGAAATTCATGCCTACTCTAACGAAATCGAAAACGCACATAGCCAATTTTTTTCTCTCTGTCGCCTTGTTTGCCATTCCCTCACAGAGCGGTATGGCAGATACCTTGTATCCTGACCCAAACACAGCACCAGACGGAGCCGTAATGGCCGCATGGACACAAATCACTGGAAGTTCTGGGCTTGATTATACGCTTGAAGGGATGGCGCGTTTTGTCATCACAGGCACAGGTGAGGACTGTACCGCTTTTGAGCTGAAAACATCATCAGGCACCCAGCAAAACTTGTTCATCCCCCGTGATAATTTGGTGCCCTCTAAATTTCCTGTAACGGTTTGTGAGGCTGCTTTTGACCCGAACTGGACATCGGCAGAATTACAGCAAGATGGCAAAAATATCGACCTTTGGTCTCCTGTTCCCGGAGAGCCAGCAATACAAGCTACCTTCCCCACTTTGTATTCAGTAGGCCGCAATCATAGTGGCACTATTAAGCTGGCAGGGTTTGGTGATGCGGGATGCAGAGATGATTCCGGTCAATCCTGTGCCACACAGGCAGATTGGCCCTTCGCCACATTGGCAGCTTCTGCTGCAGGCGAAAAGCCTGACCTTGTGGTGCATGTGGGCGATTATCGTTATAGCAACAAAGGCCATTCTGACCGCTGGGAATACTGGTATCAGGAGTTTTTCTATCCTGCTCAATCCCTGCTGCAGGCTGCCCCATGGGCCTTTACCCGCGGCAACCATGAAGCTTGTGGTTATGATAGCACAGCAGATAAAGAAGCGCCCTGGGGAACAGGCTGGTTCTATCTGCTGCAGCATAATGATAACGCCAATTCCGTAAATTGTACTGATAGTAATGATGAATACAGGCCACCATGGTATTTTGATGTAGCCATGAAATCAGGCAAAACACCGACAGACCCTCATCGTTTTATCATCATGGATTCCTCCGTTGATGACCCGTCATCACAGCAAGTCGCTAATTTCAAAACCATGATTGACCAATCGAATGATGCGGAAAGCAGCTGGTGGGTGGGGCATAGGCCGATTTGGGGCATCAACACCTATACAGCCACACCGCTGGAGCAAAACCTGGAGCAGGACCTAACAACCGCCATTAATGAGCTGGGTTCCAAATCCCCTTGCTGGCCAGAGGATAACCTGCCCTGTTCTCTCAATACCATGCTCGCGGGTCATATTCATGTGGTGGAAAGAGTGCAGTTTTACGGCCAAAATAACGAGTGGATTCGACCGCAACAGCATGTGGTTGGCAATAGCGGTGTTCAATTGGCCCCCGGTATGAATGCGAGCCCCTGCACACTAACCATTGCCTCATCTGCGCCCGCCACATACGGCGCAAATCTCACCGGCACAGCAGATTGGGACCAGGAGTTTGGTTATGTGATATGGGAGCGAGACCCAGCTGAGCAGGCAGGCTGGAGCGAAACACGTCATTTTTATGTGCATGGACAAATAA
>JBNKGK010000438.1:0-2442 GCA_050289785.1 Kordiimonas sp. | reverse complement strand
AACGCTTTTGGCGGTTGTGCTGCTGAAAGAAAGCATCGGCTGGAAACGCAGCGTGGGTATTGGCCTCAGTTTCTGCGGAGTTCTGGTTCTTGGGTTTGATCCTGTTGTTTTCCAGTATATTGATGCTGTGCTGTTGATGAGCTGTGCTGCCGCTATTTATGCTTTCGCCACAATATTAATGCGACATTTGAAAGATGTGCGTGCGGTGACCGTACAGGCATGGGTTGCTGTTTTTGCGATTGCAGGCTCGGTGATTCTGTCGCTGATTTTTGAGCAGGGCCAGATAGAGGCTGTTCGGCATGCCGGGTGGAAAGCGTGGGTTGCCATTCTCTACACTGGGGTGGCGTCTTCCATTATTGGTCACGGTGGGGCAAATTATCTTTTTCGAAAATATGAAGTGTCAAAAGTTTCTCCTTATTTCCTTTTTACGCCGGTGTTCGCGGTTTTGGGCGGTGTCCTCTTCTTTGCTGAACCTGTCACAGGTCGTATGATCACCGGAGGCTTGGTCACTATTGCTGGCGTATTGATTGTGTCCATTCGCGGAAAAAATCGGATCAGCGCGGTAAAAGGACATATTCCTTTAAAGGGAGGTCAATGAAAAAGTCGATAGAAAGCCCTTCGCCTAATTATGACGACAGGCCCGAAAGCGGGCCAGTCAATATGGTGGTTCTGCATTATACTGGCATGAAATCAGGTGAAGAGGCTCTTGCTCGCCTGTGCGATCCTGCCGCGAAAGTGTCTGCTCATTATTTGATTGAAGAAGATGGGTGTGTTTATTCTCTAGTGCCAGAAGAAAAACGTGCCTGGCATGCTGGGGTGTCATCATGGAAGGGGTGGTCGAATATCAATCATCGTTCTCTAGGTATTGAACTGGTGAATCCCGGTCATGAATTTGGCTACAGGCCATTTCCCGAAGTGCAGATAGAAAGTTTGCTGATGCTTCTGGATGATATCAAGAAAAGACATAAAATTCGGCCTGATTGTTATGTGGGGCACAGTGATATAGCGCCTGACAGAAAAGAGGATCCCGGTGAATTATTCCCTTGGCGGCGACTGGAAAAAGAAGGCTTTGGTTTGTGGCGTGATGACAGCAGTGAAACTGTAACTATTTCAAATGATAATGAAAAAAGCATAGAGTTTTTTAATAAACAGTTAGGCTTCATTGGGTATGATGTCTCTGGAAAGACAGAAAATCATGCTTATATGAAAGCTGTCATTCGAGCGTTTCAGGCACATTGGTGCTCTGGGCATCCGAGCGGTGTTCTTGATGCTGAAACGAAGGGGGTTATCGCCAATATTGCGACCCAGGTAGAGAAGTTAGGAACAGAGTATGACTAGTGGGTTATTCGTTGTTTTAGTATCCTTATATTCTACAACTGCGATTGCGCAGGATGTTGAGCGTCACACTGTTACCTCAGACCATAAGCCAAACGCGCAGACGCTTGAGTGTCTCGAGGCACCGACGCGTGACTGCGCTCTCACCTCTGCTTTGCAGACAGTGATTAAAGAAGATTTTGGCATGGAACGGGCTAAGGTTCTTATTGGTGTCGCCCGTGCAATGATAGAGACTGGGAAAAACGAGCAGGCGCAAAAGACTTTGATGTTGGCTCTGGATGAAGCTCGTTCGGTCAATCTTAGTCTGATCGTTCAGGAAAAGATTAAAACCATTGCCCCTCTTCTTGCGGAAGCGGGTGATGTGGCAGGGGCTCTCGCCCTTACAGAAGAAGTGAAGATCGAGAGCGTTAAGGATAATATCTATATTGCCATAGCGGAAGCGGCTTATAAAAACGGCGATGTAGCGGGCGGTAAATTTTCACTGAAACATGTGTCCAATCAGGGCAGAGCCTTTTGGCAGGAGCTTAGTTTGCTCACCATAACACCACGGGATCATCTGGCAGGTGTTTCTCTGGCGGAGCTTGAGCAAAAGGTCAAAGAAGTAGAAGTGCCCAGTTACCGCTATCGTGGCTATGTTCAGTTGGCTATTATTGCCGATCGCATGAGGAATGCTGGGGACCGAAGCGCCTATCTTTCCGTTGCCGATGAAATTTTTTCCAGTGTGGTTGGCATCCAGTCGAGGGCTGATGCGGTGGCTTACCGTGCGAGAAACATGTTTGATGCAGGTATGGCCCCTGTCTTTGTGAATGCCAGCTATGAGCTTGCGCTTCTGCATGGTGGGCGCTTGCGGGGTAATAACGAGCAAGCTGCATTTGCAGACAAAGTTGGCCCTATTGAAGCGGCTAACGGTAAGCTGCATGAAGCCTTGAAACGTTTGGATTATTTTAATGATCTGGATGAGAAAACAAAATATCTCGCCTCTTTGAAAACATCCAGAGGAAGCGGGATCCTTGCTGCAGAAGTGCGCGAAACACTGGATAAAATCGACCAGACAAAAGGCGCCTATGAGCGTGATTTGATGAGGTTGACCTTGCTTGAAGGGGCCTT
>JBNKGK010000437.1:0-2450 GCA_050289785.1 Kordiimonas sp. | reverse complement strand
GCCGCCGCCAAAGCGAGCATGCGCCCCAGCTGGCCACCGCCTAAAATACCAATAGTGCTACCCGGTTTTACAACTGTCATACCAAGCCTCTTTAAATACTGAAATTAGAGAGAGTAACGCAAATCAGGCGTTATCAACTGGCTCTTCCGCCACGCTTTCTGTTTGGGCTGCCCGCCAGGCATCCAGCTTCTGTGCCACGGCATCATCCATCAGGGCAATCACCGCCGCAGCCAGCAGGCCCGCATTTTTAGCACCCGCCTTGCCAATAGCAAGCGTACCCACAGGCACACCACCCGGCATTTGCACGATAGAAAGCAGGCTATCCTTGCCGGAAAGCATGCTGGATTGCACAGGCACACCAAAAACCGGCAAAGGTGTCATGGCAGCTGCCATACCCGGCAGGTGTGCCGCACCGCCAGCGCCCGCAATAATAGATTTCAGGCCACGGCCCTTTGCGCTTTTGGCATACTCATAAAGCCGATCAGGCGTACGGTGTGCAGAAACGATTTTCTTTTCAAAAGGCACACCCAGCTCCGCCAGCACATCAGCAGCGTGTTTCATGGTTGGCCAATCAGACTGGCTGCCCATAATAATACCAACGATGGGGCTATTATCTGTCATAACTTTAACCGTCCCGTCTTTGTTGCTGGCATAATGCCTTGATCATTTTATGCCCTGCTCGCGCCCCGAGCAGGAAAGCGCGCATTATAGGCAGGCGTTTTTCTATTGCAAGAGCCAGTTATATCACTGAATAAGTGCCTGTTTTTCCGCGAATAAACGGCTTTTAAACAATTTAAAACGATATTCTTGCATAGTAATTAGTAAAGAATGCATAATGTTATGCATAACTTGCTCGCTGCTAAAACAGGATCGTTAATGAAAATAGGCAATACACCGGGTATCACTCGCACAGCCCCCACCAGAGAGGCGAAGCGCACTGGCAGTGTGAAAAGCAGCGCTGACAGTTCTGCCGTGCGGCAAATTAATGATACCGTTCAGGTGATGGCGATCCCTCCTGAGGAAATGACCCCACGGGTACAGCAGGCCATTATGTCCCTTATGGAAGAGGTGGATAAACTGCGCCGTGAGCTGGATGCCACACAGCGCCGCCTGCGCGAAATGGAAGATGTGGCAGACACCGACGTGCTGCTGCCTGTGCCAAACCGGCGCGCTTTCGTGCGAGAACTGAACAGAATGATCTCCTTCTCGCAGCGCTATGGCACCCCGTCAACCCTTATGTTTATTGACCTGAATGACTTGAAGATAGTTAACGATAAATATGGCCATGATGTGGGGGACAAGGCCCTTTTTCATGTAGCTCGCCTGCTTGCAGATAATGTGCGGAGCACGGATGTGATCGGCAGGCTGGGCGGGGATGAATTCGGTGTTATTCTGGCCCAGGCCGATGAAAACATCGGCGCCGAGAAAGCAGAATCTCTTGCCAAGCTTATTGCAGATAATCCGTTTGAGTATGAGGGAGATAAAATTTCCATGAGCCTGGCCTATGGCACTTATACTTTCCGCTCAGGTGATCAGCCGGATGATGCCCTGCAAAAGGCTGACCAGGCGATGTATGAACATAAAAAAGACCTCAAGGGAGAAGGTAATATCAGATAGACGTAATAAAGGGTGGCACGCTTATATTCACCCTAGGCGATAATATCGGGCACCAGCATCGTCTGAAATTTTTCTATCTGGTCCTTGAGCAATAGCTTGCGTTTTTTTAATCGTTGTACTTGAAGAGCATTGAATGCGCCAGAATCCTGAAGGGCTGTTATTGCATCATCTAAATCTCTATGTTCCTGAACAACCTCAGCTAACTGCTCCCGAATGGCATCTTCATCCATATACTAACCCCAAAAAACCAATCGATACACTCGTTATAGCACAATGACAGAAGCACCAGAAAGCATTAATAGGGCCACGGAGGCAAGTGATTTCTGGGATTTCAGTTTTACCGTTTATACACGAACAGGCGTGGCTGAGCTGTGCCTAATGATGCAGGATCATTACGGCTTCGATATCAATCTGATTCTTCTGATGCTATGGCTGGAAAAACAGCAACTCAGCCCAACACAGGAAGGGTGGGCGGAGCTGTTAGAGGTCTCCTCTCATTGGCAGAAAACACTGCTGGCCCCGGCCAGAGAAGAAAGACAGAAAGCTAAAGGCTCAGAGTTTTATGAACAATTGAAAGCCCAAGAGCTGGAGCTAGAGAAAAAAGAACAACAGGCTTTACTGGGTTGCCTGTGTAACAAACTGATATGTCAGACAGACGCCCTGCCCTCACCCCTAAATTATTATATAACAGAACTGGAAGCCCCCGCTGATTTTGAAGCCCAGCTGAAGTGCATGTTATAGGGCCTATTCACCCCAGCGATTAAGGCCATCTACATCAAAATTGAACAGATCAAGCACCCGCCCTACGCTGTGAATGACCATATCATCCAGCG
>JBNKGK010000436.1:0-2460 GCA_050289785.1 Kordiimonas sp. | reverse complement strand
CTAACCAACTGAGCTACACCCGCGCATCGCTTGCGTGGGTGGTGTTTAAGTGAGCGCCCTGCCCTTGTCAATCACAGAATGATGATAAAGATACTTTTTTAAAAATACCTCAGAAGAAACGTAAAAATCACGCTTGGAAGAGCCATGCAAAGAGTAGAGAAAGAGAGATAATCACAAGTAAAATAAGAGATTTTCCGAGTCCTATACGCCGCATCATATCTGATAGCAGAAGAAAGAAGTTCAGCACTGGATGAAAAGAAGCAATGATTCGGAACGCAGAAGCAGATTTCTCTGCCGCAGTGGCATCCTCGTCATAAAGCCTGTCTCTCGGGTCCTTCGGGGCCCAAGTGGCTTCATATACATTTTTATGCTCAGATGATGACTTATTGCCCTGCATATCGCGCTTATCCAAACTCATGTCAGAAAGCTTGTACAATAAGTTTTTTTTGAAAAGAAGCTATATATTCCGTGGTGGGCGATGACAGGCTCGAACTGCCGACCCTCTCGGTGTAAACGAGATGCTCTACCAACTGAGCTAATCGCCCTTACCACGGTATATATATAATCCCGGATGGGATGGTGGGCGATGACAGGCTCGAACTGCCGACCCTCTCGGTGTAAACGAGATGCTCTACCAACTGAGCTAATCGCCCACATGATGTGATGTGGTGAGCGAGCTTTTAAGAGGAAATCGCCTCTCTGTCCAGCCTTAATTTACACCAAAATATGATTTATCTACTTCTAAATATAAAAGAAAACGGCTGCACCATTTGGCACAGCCGCTTCCGGATTAAGATGAGCAACGGAATTAACCGTTAACTGCGTCTTTCAGTCCCTTACCAGCTTTAAACTTAGGCTGTTTAGAAGCCGGAATGCTGATTTCTTCCCCAGTACGTGGATTACGGCCTTTAGTAGCCGCACGTTGAGCAACAGCAAATGTGCCGAAGCCTACCAGACGCACTTCACCGCCAGCAGCAAGAGTATTGCCAATGGCATCAAAAACTGCATCAACTGCTTTACCAGCATCAGCTTTAGACAGGTCAGCCGCTTCAGAAACAGCTGCGATCAGATCGTTTTTATTCAAGGTATCCCCCTCTGAATTGGAAGAGTAATCACTCGGGATTTGTCCCGAAATGCGAGAGCAGTGTAGGCTGTAAAAAAACGCAATGTCAAAGCAAAAAACCGCAGAAAACTGCGGTTTTTACATTTTTTTTTCTTGCTATCTGAAAAAATGGGACCTTAGGGCCTAATGAGTCGTGTGTTCTGGATCCAAAGAGCCCTTATCTTCACCCACCTCTTTAAGCAAATCTTCTTCTGGCAACTCTATAGGCTCCAATTTAGCCGTAAGGGCATGTGACAAAACCTCACCGACATGGGAAACTGCAACGATTTCAAGGTCTTTCTTCACATTTTCAGGAATTTCAGCCAGATCTTTTTCATTCTCTTTCGGGATCAAAACCTTCTTGATTCCCCCGCGCAGAGCGGCCAAAAGCTTCTCTTTAAGTCCACCAATCGGCAATACCCTGCCCCGCAAAGTGACCTCACCCGTCATCGCAATATCTCGATGCACGGGAATGCCCGTTAAGACAGAAACGATGGAGGTGCACATAGCAACACCCGCAGAAGGACCATCTTTTGGTGTAGCACCCTCTGGAACGTGGATATGAATATCCCTTTTTTCAAACACTTTTGGATGAATACCAAAATCAACACAGCGAGAATGCACATAGGACCGTGCAGCTTGAATTGATTCTTTCATCACATCACCAAGTTTACCCGTCTGTTTAATAAGTCCCTTGCCAGGTACTGTAACGGCTTCAATAGCTAAAAGTTCGCCACCAACCTCGGTCCAGGCCAGCCCTGTTGTTAGACCAACCAGATCTTCCTCTTCAGCTTTACCATAGTGGAAACGACGAACACCAGCATAATGGCCTAGGTTACGTGAGGTTACATTGATCTTATCTTTTGAACCTTCAACAATTTCTTTCACGGCTTTACGGGTTAGCTTTGCAATTTCACGCTCAAGGTTCCGTACGCCAGCCTCTCTGGTGTAATAACGAACAATATCCCGTAGCGCACCGTCAGATATTGTCCATTCACCTGCCTTCAAACCGTGATTCTTAACCTGCTTCTTGATGAGGTGGCGCTTGGCAATCTCTACCTTTTCATCTTCTGTGTAGCCAGCAAGACGAATAATCTCCATCCGATCCAGAAGGGGGCGAGGCATATTCAACGAGTTTGCTGTTGTCACAAACATAACATCAGACAAGTCATAGTCCACTTCAAGATAGTGGTCGTTAAACTTGTTGTTTTGTTCAGGATCTAGAACCTCCAAGAGAGCCGAAGCAGGATCGCCCCGGAAATCTTGTCCCATTTTATCGATTTCGTCTAGCAGAAACAAAGGATTAGTGGCGCCAGCCTTCTTCATAGACTGCATCACCTTACCCGGCATGGAACCAA
>JBNKGK010000435.1:0-2462 GCA_050289785.1 Kordiimonas sp. | reverse complement strand
ATGCAATATTACACCTACATCATGGCCAGCGGCAAAAGAGGTACTTTATATGTCGGCATGACGAATGATCTGGTGCGCCGCGTTTGGGAACATAAGAGCCATGTTATTGAAGGCTTTACGGACAAATATAACGTCTGCTCCCTTGTCTGGTTTGAAGTTCACAGCACTGCTGAGAACGCCATTCGCAGAGAGAAGCGGTTGAAACGTTATAAACGGGATTGGAAAATAGAGCTGATTGAGGCACAGAACCCTGAGTGGAATGATCTTTATGAAGTGATTACGCGGTAAACTGGCTCGTTTGGCATGACTTACCGATCAGAGCCGGCGAGTGACCATATTGAGTTTCCTCGTCACCCGACGGCTTGATCGGCGGGTCCACAGCACCATAGCCGTTAGCGGAGAGGTGGATTACCCAGTCAAGCCGGGTAATGACGATGTTGTTTACAGTCCGTCTCCCCCTCCGTCACCCGACGGCTTGACCGGCGGGTCCACGGCACCCTCCCAGCTAGCGGAGGAATGGATTACTCGGTCAAGCCGGGTAATGACGACGGAGGAGTAGCACGGATAATGACATAGGAGTGGAAACTCACCCCTCGCTCGCTAATGAATCCACCACGCCGAGAAGGTGGGTGCGCAGGCTGGTGTTTCTGGTGTTTTCCAGCGCGCGGATGAACATGGCCACTTCGCGGCCATAAGGGCCTTCTGCTGCTTTATCCGCCCCCTCTTCTGCTTTCATGCCATCAAAGAACCATGCCACCGGCACATCCAGCACAGCGGAAAGGCGTTGCAGCTTGCTGGCGGAAATGCGGTTCAGGCCGCGCTCATATTTCTGTATTTGCTGGAAAGTCAGCCCCAGGGCGGCCCCCAGCTCTGTCTGGTTCAGCCCCATGGGAATACGGCGGGCGCGCACACGCCTGCCCACGTGGATATCCACGGCCCTGTCTTCCTCCCGAATTTGCTGAAGCTGCTCACTCTGGTTCTTGGTCATCATGGTTCCCCCATTGTGCCCGGTGGGGCAGGAATATGAACCGGCATGTCGCAAAACCGCAGCCACACAGGCGGCAGGTGAGGCCTTTGGGTGCCTCTTTCGAAGCGACCTTGGACGCATAGCCACGACGTAAAAACGCCGCCGGCGCAAAGTTTCCCTCGCGCCGTCACCACCCGGATCATATTCCAATGCGTATGACCCATAGTGTGACTATAATAAACAGCGGGTTTGCGACTCCCGGCATGGCGAATTTGCGCCACGGCTTAAGCGGTGATTTTGGCAATAAAACCAAACCTTTGCAAGGAAAGATTGCAGGCTTTTCCTACGTCAGCCTTCAGGCTATATACATGGGCATGGTCCACACATGGCAAAATCTGGCAGAAGTGGAAAAAGCGGCACGGGGCTGCAGTTTTTGCAGTGGCCTGGCGCTGGGGCCAAAGCCGATTTTTCAGGTGCATGAAAGCGCGAAAATATTGATTGCAGGCCAGGCGCCGGGCCAGCGCACACACCATAAGGGCATCCCCTTTGATGATCCATCGGGCGACAGGCTGCGCACATGGCTGGGGGTGCCGCGCGACAGCTTTTATAACCCACGCCACTTTGCCATTCTGCCCATGGGTTTTTGTTACCCCGGCAAGGGCACATCGGGGGATTTGCCGCCCCGGCCGGAATGCGCGCCTGCGTGGCGGCAGGCTTTCCTTTCCCGCCTGCCTGATATTCAGCTCACGTTAGTGATTGGCACTTATGCCACACGCTGGCACCTGCCGGATGAAAAAGGCAAAAACCTGCAGGAAACCGTGAAGGGCTGGCAAGTGCACTTCCCCGCCTTTTGCCATTGCCGCACCCAAGCCCACGTAATATTCGCTGGTTTCGGCAGAACCCGTGGTTTGAAACGGATGTGCTGCCTGCGCTTAAAACCCGCGTGAAAGACTTGTTGGATTAACTTCCCCCCTTAAGGGAAAAGTAACATCTTTAGAGTATAATAAACCCCAGCACACAAAGAGGAAAAACCACCCCTATGTGCCCAAGCCGTTCTAACCAGTCCTGAAAACACCCATGGCACCCCGTGGGTGTTTTGTTTTTCTTTTACTGTGGCTATTCCGTAGTAGCGGGTACAGCTTCTGCTTCAAGCGGATTAGGCCCAAAGCGATTATCGCCTTCGTTGCTGGCCTTAACAAGCCAGATAAGCAGCACAACCCAACCAATGATGGGCACAAGCCATAGCAGAAGCCACCAGCCTGATTTATCCGTATCGTGCAGCCTGCGTGCGCCTGCAGCCAAACCCGGCAACAGGATGAGAACAGAGAAAATGGCACTAAGTGGGCCATTTGATGAGTCAAAACCAATAACCAGACCAGCTGATGGCTTCTCGGCCCCCGGCATCAGTTCCCCCTCAATAATTGTAACAATCGTGCCGGCAAGAATGCAAAACAGCCAGAAGAACCAATATTCAGAGCGAGAGGCCCGCCCAGAA
>JBNKGK010000434.1:0-2519 GCA_050289785.1 Kordiimonas sp. | reverse complement strand
AGGCACGAACACATCGATTCCCCCAAGAATATCAGAGCTTTCATCAATCCAGCGGCAATATGATTCAGCTTCACCAACATCAACGGAAGAGCCTTTTACGTCATAGCCTTTTTCCTGAAAGGATCTCACCACCTCAAGGACCTGAGTGGCATCGCGTGCACAGAGAGAAACTTGTGCACCTTCCTCGAGGAAGCATTGAACAGTGGCAAGGCCGATCCCCCTGGTGCCCCCAGCCAATAATACCTTCTTATCCTGTAGCCCTAAATCCATGCATCAATCCAATAGAGAAAACTGTGTCAATTCTCTGCAATAGCGGTTGCCCTCAGCTCACGTCGCAGCACCTTACCCACAGGTGATTTTGGCAACTCATCAATGAAATGTATAACCTTTGGTAGCTTATAAGGAGTTAAATGTTCCTTACAATGCGCAATAATTTCTGCTTCAGTGATATCCTGCTGTGCCTTTACAATATAGGCAACGACTTTCTCTCCTGTTGTCTGATCAGGCACACCAACAACAGCTGCTTCAGCAATTTTATCATAGTGGGTTAATACTGTTTCAATATCAGCGGGATATACATTAAAGCCAGAAACCAGGATCAGATCTTTCATACGATCCACAATAAACAGATAGCCTTCCTCATCCTGAACAGCCACATCGCCTGTTTTCAACCAGCCATCCTGTAATACGGCTGCTGTGGCCTCTTGATTATGTAAATAGCCTTTCATAATCTGCGGGCCCTTCAGCCAAAGTTCACCGGGCTCTCCCGTTAGTGTATCCTTGCCTTCATCGTTCACAATACGCACCTGTGTGCCAGGAATGGGGCGACCACAAGAGCCTGCCTTAGGGGGCTTGTTCATCGGCATCACAGAAATCACACAGGTGCCCTCTGTCAGGCCATAGCCTTCATAAATATCTGCCCCTGTGACCTGCTTCCAGGCTTTGGATGTGGCTGGCTGCAGCGGTGCCGCCCCTGCAATGCAGTAGCGCAGGGCCTTTGGCGGTGCAGAGGTAAACCATTCTTCCTTCAACAGGCCCAGATAAAGCGTGTTGATGCCCGGCAGAACGGTGATATCGAACTTTTCAAACGCAACCCTGAGATTTTCCAGCGGCCGGGGTGCTGGCACCAGCACAATATGGCAACCTGTGTACATACTGTTCAGCGCCCCAACGGCCAGAGCATACACATGATACAGCGGCAGAATTAGAAGCATGGTATCCTGCTCACCAATCTGTAGGGTATCACCACGCTTGTTCGCTTGGGAAATATTAGCAACCACATTTTTATGGGTGAGCTCCGCGCCTTTACTTCGTCCTGTGGTGCCGCCAGTATATTGATAGATGGCCACATCATCAGGCTCCGCATGGCCGCGATAGGATTTTACATCAACGCCCTGAGCGAGATAATACTCCCCTTTTTTAAGCACTGAAGCCAAGGTGCCCGAAGCCTCATAATTAAAGGCTGGCACAGCTTTTTTGATATAGCGCAAAGCAAAGCTCAAAAGACATCGAGGCAAAGCCGGAAATCTGTCTACAAGAGACAGTTTGAAAACATGCTCAATCTGGCTACCCGCAACACTTTGCTTCACCCTGTCACCGAACACATCCACAACAAACCAGACTTTGGCGCCGCTGTCTTTCAATTGATGCTGTGTTTCATCGATAGTGTACAGGGGGTTGATATTGGTAGCGATTAGCCCTGCTTTGAAGACACCAAAAGCAACAATCGGATAAGCAAGGACATTAGGGGCCTGAATGGCCACCACATCACCAGGAACAAGCTTTAATGCTTCCCTAAGATATACGGCCACAGCATCAGAATAATGGCCCAGTTCCTTAAAGCTGATTGTGTGATTATGCCCTGTCGGCAAGATACAAGTGAAGGAAGGTTTATCACCATGCTTTTCAACAGCCAGATCAACCATCCCGGCGATATGATCCGCCAACATGTCTTTGTCTGTAAATTCCATATCGTCCATATCACCCCTCCTCACCCAGCTTTGCCTCTGCTATTAACCCATTAATCGGGAACAGGTTCAAGCCGTTTCATCAACTCATCCGGCTTTTCCAATAGCTCAGAAAACTCATCAGCCAACTGATAGCTGGCATCCACCACTTTACGCCAATAAGGTAAACGATCCCTATCTTCCATATCCGAAAAATTATTACGGTCTGTAATCTTCCCGAACGGCAAGCTAGCAACGAATTCATCTGAAGGCGCAAGCAGAAGCATCTGGTCCATCACCTGCTGCCCGGCCCGCCTTGATTGATATTTTTTATCAAACCAACCTGGCACCAGATAAGGATAAAAATGAGGATAAAGGATAATCCCGCCATCATAACGCCACGGCGCATCAAAATGATAATCAATCACCCCGCCATCACGGTACACACCAGCCGGAGCCCCTGCCACATGCACAACAGGTTCAACAGCAAAAGGAATGGAGCCTGATTGGCATACCATACCCTTGGGCGGCAGTTTAGCGAAAAGAATCTTGATTAAGTTCAGAGTGCGCCCC
>JBNKGK010000433.1:0-2522 GCA_050289785.1 Kordiimonas sp. | reverse complement strand
CGCAGGTCCGTTGGGATCAGTTCGATATAGAACTGCCCCAGATGGCTGGCGATACTGCTGCTCTGGTTATCGATAGGGCCTGTTGCAACCGTAAATTTTGCACCAATGGTGGTAGAGATAGCGCGAATAACATCAATGCCAGTTTCCTCTTTTATCTCTGTTCTGGTCTTCTCAAGGGCTGTTTCCATCTGACGCATGGCATGCTCAGTGGTGGAGAAGGGGGCTCCCTCCGGCATCGCGAGGTTAGCTGTAATCTGCGTGCCCTCAATGTTGGGGATAAAGATAATTCTGACATAACCGGTTGTTACAAGGGTCACAGATAACACGATGAAACAGATCGCAGCCGTGAAAGTGACGTAGCGATAGCGGCAGGCCTCAATGATCAAGCGCTGCAAGGGGCCTGCGGCAAAACTATCGAATCCCCTGGAAATGGTGACCTGTGTTTTCCTGAGCAGCCCCTTGGACCAGCGGCCTTCATGGGAAAGGTGAGAAGGCAGAATGAAAAAGGCTTCGATCAGGGAAACAAGCAGAATGGAAATCACAGCCACAGGCACCGGGCGCATGATTTTGGCAAAGTCTCCTGTCTGGAACAGCAGGGGGGCGAAAGCGGCCATGGTTGTGAGCACACCGACCAGCACCGGCGAGAAGATGTTTTTTACCCCCTCAAATGCGGCACGATGGCCTCTATGCCCTGACTGCTGTTCGGCATAGATGTTTTCCCCCACTACGATGGCATCATCCACCACAATCCCGATAACAATGATCAGGGCAAAAAGGGTCACCATGTTCAGGGAAACCCCAGCGCTGCCGAATACAAGAAAGCCCCCCAAAAAGCTGATAGGGATGCCCATAGCTACCCAGAAGGCGAGCTTCAGATCAAGTGTGAGCACCAGAAGTAAAAACACCAGTACAAAACCCATCAAGGCATTGCTGGTGAGCAGGTTGATACGGTCTTGCAAAATTTCTGTCCGGTCTCTGAACAGGCTAATCTGTTGCCCCTCTGGAAGCTGCGCTTCTGCGAGATAGGCAAGCACCTTCTGTTTCACGTCCAGTATGTCATTGCCGTTGTTTCTAAGCACATCCAGCAGAATAGCGGGGGAACCATTATAAGTGTTGATCAGTTCCTGGTCGGCATATCCATCTGTGATTTTGGCAATATCCATCAGGCGTATCAACTCACCACTGGTGTTGGCACGTATGATAATATCTTCAAATTCTTTGCCTATTCTAGCCTTCGCGTCTGTGCGTAAGAGAATTTGTCCTCCCTCCGAGCGGAGGGTGCCACCTGAAAGTTCGAGAGAGGAGCGCCGGACAGCAGAGGCAATTTCTGTCATAGAAAGACCGTAAGAACGCAGCGTTTCTTCGCTGACTTCAATGGATATTTCCTTGGGTAGCACGCCGCGCAGGTTCACAGCAGAGACAGCGTTCAGGGCCAGGATATCTCTTTCCAGAATTTCTGCGGTGGACCGGAGTTCTTTATCTCCAACCTGCCCGGTGAGCACCAGAGTGACCACATTGGAAAGAGGTTGGGACACCGATACCAGAGGTTTTTCAGCATTGCCGGGCGGGAAATCAATGAGAGAGTCGATCGCGGCCTGCACTTCATCTTTCACACGGTATGGATCAACAAAATCTTCCAGCTCAAGGGCAATGCTTGCTTTATTTTCCAAAGAGTATGAGCGTACGCGCTTGACACCATTGATGCCGAGGACAGATTCTTCCACGCGTCGGGTAATGCTGTCTTCCACTTCCAGTGGTGTGGCACCAGGGTAGTTTACCGCCACATTAATAAGCCCTCGCTCAATAACAGGGAAAACCTCTGCCCTCATGTTGATCGCCGTCATCAGCCCTCCCACGATGAATAGGATCATCAACAGGTTGGTCATCACCGGGTTTTCAAGGAAACGGGCAACCAGGCCAATAGGTCCGGTTGCTTCAATACGATCTTCCTGCATTACATGCCTCCCGAGGCGGCTGCTTGCTCGTCGGCTCTAATAGTCTTGCGGATGGTAACAGGCCGACTGATAAGGCTGGAAGGTACCTGTGAAACGATCACGCCATCTGCATAATCAAACTGACGTACAAAGATATGGGTCTCGTTTACATCAACAATATCAACATTGGCTCTGCGCAGGCGTTTGTCTGCCAGTGTCCATACGCTGCTTTTGTCGCTTAGCGCCGTGATAGGAAGCTGATACAGGCCCTGTTCTTCTGGCCCGGCGAAGGTCACAGACACAAAGGTGCCTGGCACAAGGCTAGAGGCGGCATCTGGCTGAAGCACAATAGGCTGCAGGCGTGTTTTCTCATTCAGGGCAGCGCCGAGGCTGATGATACGAGCAGATATAATGTCTGAGCTGGTAGAGGGGGTAAGCATTGCTATGTCACCAGCTTTGAGCCCCAATTGGCCTATCTCTTCGGGTGGCAGGCTCGCGTAGACGCGCAAGCTTTCCTGGCCATAATAGTTGCCGTATGTGGCCCCAATACGCACAATTTGGCCTCTTTCAATGCTGCTCGAGACAATG
>JBNKGK010000432.1:0-2525 GCA_050289785.1 Kordiimonas sp. | reverse complement strand
CAGTGGCTGGTGACATCGCTGGCCTATGCACCGATTGGCTGGATACTGGGGCGGATGCGCAGATCGGTACTGCAGTAAACCATGGCAAGGGATAGTATAAGATATCAGACTTTCTCACGCCGGGCCTTTTTGCTGGCAGGTGCGCAGGGGGTGGCTCTGACTGCTCTTGGGGGGCGTTTATATTATCTCGCCGTTCTGGAAGGCGATAAATATAAATTACGGGCAGATAAAAACCGTATTTCCCTTCGTTGGCTCACCCCGGAACGAGGTGAGATTTTTGATAGAAATGGCAAGAAGCTGGCCACCAACAGGCTTGATTTTCGGGTTTTTCTAATACCGGAACGAGCGGAAGAAATTTCCAACACAATAGGGAAGCTTGGCAGGATCATTCATCTGGAAGAGCGGCACCTCAGGCGGATCAAGCGACAGATAAAAAGGCAGAGAAAGTTTCTGCCGGTTACGATTGCCCAAGGGCTTGATTGGACAACTTTTAGCAAAGTGAATGTCGCAACACCTGATTTGCCTGGTGTTATAACAGATGCTGGTTTGTCCCGTTATTATCTTAACGGGCAACATGTCGCTCATATGGTTGGTTATATGGCTGCGCCGCAAGAGGATGATATATCTCGCAGTCCTTTGTATCAGCTGCCCGGATTTAAGGTGGGCAGGCAAGGCCTTGAAAAGCGCTATGAGGAGCAGTTACGGGGTGTGGCCGGTAGCAGGCGCGTGGAGGTGAATGCCCTTGGCCGTGAGATCCGGGAATTGCCGCCAAGGCGTGATGCGATCAGTGGGGCGAGCTTGCACCTTACCCTTGATATAGAGTTGCAGCGCTATACAGCAGAGCTTTTGGGGGAAGAAGCTGCAGGTGTTGTGGCGATGGATGTAAACAGTGGTGAGATATTAGCGGCGGTATCAACGCCTTCTTTTGATCCCAATGAGTTTACCCAGGGTATCAGTAGCGAGAATTGGCAGGCCCTTTTAAAAGACCCGCGTAAGCCACTCGTCAATAAATGTGTGGCAGGGCAATATCCGCCGGGGTCTACGTTTAAGCCATTTGTTGCCTTAGCTGCCCTTGAAGCCGGTGTAGTGACGCCGCAGACGGAGTTTTACTGTAATGGTAAGCATCGACTGGGGAACCATGTTTTCCACTGCTGGAAGCGAGGCGGCCACGGTAAACTGAATTTGGTGGAAGGTATCTCTAAAAGCTGTGATGTCTATTTCTACAAAATGGCAGAACTTTTGGATATTGAGCGGATTGCGGATATGGCTCGGCGTTTCGGGCTTGGCCAAGCCTATGATATTGGGATCGATGGAGAAAAGGAAGGTCTGGTGCCAGACCCCGCATGGAAGCGAGCTGTGATGAATGATAGCTGGCATCTGGGTGAAACCTTAAATGTTTCTATTGGGCAAGGCGCTCTTCTCGCGACACCGCTGCAACTGGCCGTTATGACATCGCGTTTGGCTTCCGGGCGGATGATGACTCCGGCTCTGGTGAGGGCATTAGGGCGAGGTGGCAAAGAGGAAGCCATGCAAAAGGCTTTTTTTGATACAATGGATGTCAGCCCTCTGTATCTTCAGATTGCCAGGCGCGGTATGGAAATGGTTACGGAACCGGGGGGAACCGCTCACGATTATAGGCGGGCAAAGAGTAAGCCAAAGCAGGCAGGAAAAACTGGTACGGCCCAGGTGAGACGCATTTCCAAAGCAGAACGTGATACTGGTGTCTTGAATAATAATGAACTGCCCTGGGCGGCCCGAGACCATGCCTTGTTTATCGGGTACGCACCGACAGATAAGCCAGAGGTGGCTGTCGCTGTACTTATCCAACATGGTGGGAGTGGATCGAGGGCTGCGGCTCCAGTGGCGAGGGCCGTTATGGACAAGGCACTCGAACTACGCCGAGCCCAAGCTAGCCTTGAAATTACCATGCCGCAGTCTGGCGATAGTTTAGCCTCGGATGCGGTGGACGACGAAAGGCCTGAACCATGAACGGTACCCGCATCTTCGGCTCTCGTAGAGAGAAAAAGAGCATAGTACAGCGCCTTATAGGGCTGAACTGGTTGGTTGTTTTGGCCAATATTATGATCGCGTCTATCGGTTTTCTTGTACTCTATTCTGTGGCCGGTGGGGAATGGGAGCCTTGGGCTGCGCAGCAAAGTACGCGTTTTATTGGTGCTTTTTTCCTGATGTTGGCCATTGCGGTGGTTGATATTCGTTACTGGATGGCCCTTTCTTACCCGGCCTGGTTTTTGGGTGTTACTTTGCTCATAGCGGTCGATATTATTGGCGCCACTGGCATGGGAGGGCAACGTTGGCTCGATTTGGGGGTGATGCGCATACAGCCTTCCGAGCTCATGAAAATTGCTGTTGTGATGGCTTTAGCCCGGTATTTTCATGGGCGCAACCATACGCAGAGCCGTAGTTTAAGATCTCTTGTTGTGCCAGCTATTTTGATCATTATCCCTGTTGTATTGGTTGTTAAACAGCCTGATTTGGGAACGGGTATCATGATTATTGCAGGGGGG
>JBNKGK010000431.1:0-2534 GCA_050289785.1 Kordiimonas sp. | reverse complement strand
AAGCGCACTGTCATACGCGGGCCCGTCGTCGCGTATGTCTCACGCCGCTTCATGGCAGAAAACAGGCTTTCCCGCGTGTTTTCCTTTGCCCAAACGGCAGCATACCCTGCGGCATTTAAACGCCACCCCAATTCAGCTTTGGCAATGCTTGGATATCGGGGGCTCAACATCCTACTCGCGGATGGACCGTTGACCACATTTTTACCCCAGAAATTATCATTGTCTGCCGCCGACAAGGAGGTATGACTATCTGTGCCCCCAACCAGGCCAAACTTGAAAGGATTAACCCCCAGTTTGGCCTGCTCCTGTAAACCCAGTTTCAAGGCAGACCGAATATATTCATACTTACGTATATCGCTTCCTTTGGTTGCTTTCGCTTCGGTATAATAGGAGCCTACCCATGTTTCAAAATCAGCAAACTCATCTGTTGGAGAAAGCGCCGGGAGTGTTTCACTATCCCCTTTCACCTGGGTTACTTCCGCTAGAGGCTCCCATTTACTGCGTCTGAACGCGTAAGAGGCTGTGAAAGCATCGCCTTTCAATGTTTTCAGGGCAAAGGCGGCACCCTGGCTTAGATTGCTGTTGTGAGGAATAGCCAGAATCTGGCCACCTGTTTTCTGCTCATAGGTTTGCAGATAGGTCCACAGGTCTTCCGGATTACTGCTATCAAAACGTGTGAAGGGTGAAACCTGCTTTGCCCTATCCCCGCCATCCTGAAAAACAACAACCCGGTGTAACGGCTTCCATATATCACCGCCCACATCCTGCGCTGTCCACTCATATCCAATGAAGGCGGTAAACCGGCCGGGGTCATTATGGTGTTCCGCATTCTCGATCACCTGTTTCCACATTTTTTGGGGAAAGCCCGTGCCCTTTACGCTATCTTCAGAAAAGAGCAGCCCAACAATTTCTGATGCCATTTTTAGTTGGCCATCATTCTGTTTCTTGCCCGCCATCAGCGTATCATGAAGCCGCTTGCCAATACTTGTGGAAAGCAGTGTTTCTTCTCCCCGATCCAGCGCCTGCAAAACACCAAGGTTAATGCCATGATCTGCCACCACCAGAAAATCCAGGGGACGCTTCAGACGCACCTGCGCCCCACGGCTTTCATGGATCACCTCACCCTTGGCGAAACGATAAGCCTGGTCTGGCTCAAGCCGGTTATCCGTGGCATAGGCATCTATTGATAGACTGGTATGAAGGTGTGTATCGCCAAAATAAACATGGGCAGGGTAAGTGACTCCTGCATAAGGAGAATAGTTTCCCTCAGCCAGCACAGGTAAGGAAAGCAGATGGACGCTGACGCACCACGCTTTTATAGTGTGTTTCATTGTTTAACCCTGTTTAACCAAACTTTCAGCATCCAGGATAAAACAGGGTAGGGCGCCGCACATTGACCCGGCGGGACATTATTCATTAGCCGAATTGGTCAAAATATTTTTATCTCATATGGAGAGGGGATAGAAGAAGGTGGTGTCTGGAACGGAGAAGATCATCATGCCCTATCCTCAGGAATATCAAATAGCTACTCTGACATTCAAAGAGTTTTTGACAGATGTAAAAGCTGCCTCCGGGCTGGCGACGAGCAATATGGCCTATACGATGGCCCAAGGTGTGCTTCAGGCCTTCCGCAGACGATTGAACCATGAAGAGGCTATCCGTTTTTCTAATATTTTACCTGCAGGCCTTAGGGCTTTGTTTGTTGCAGACTGGGATGTGACAGAAGAACAAGTACCGTTCGAAACCAGAGCGATCATGAATGCGGAAGTGGGTGACCTATGACCGGACCATAATTTTGCACATTTATGTGAGGACCCCATAAAGCATGTTGCTGTGGCACTGCAGAAGCACGTGAATGTGGCAATGTTGGAAAAGTTGCTGGGCGATTTTCCTTCTGGTGCCATTACTTTCTGGGAAGTGTGATATGACTAATGCGGCAGTTTCTCGCCGCGATATTCCTTGGGGGATCTGCCCGTCCAGCCTTTGAATGCCCGCCAGAAGGAGGAGGGCTCAGCAAAGCCTAATTCATGGGCAATGGTGTTAAGGGGGATATTTGTTTCCCCCACTTTCCTGAGCGCCAGTGTTTGGCGGAGATCATTCTTGATAGAAAGAAAAGCTTCCCCTTCATCAGCAAGGCGCCGGCTCAGGCTTTTGGTGCTCAGATCCAGCTTCTCAGCAATCTGATCTGCGGTGGGGAAGCGCATGTTTAGAGCCTGCATATCAAGCAACAGCTTTTTCACCAGTTCACTATAATATTTCCCTTCATGAGGCATGGAGAAAAAGTCCAACGGCAGGCCTCTGGACGCACTCATAATTTCGTCAGGGGAACGGATCACGGGGGCGGTTAAATAGCTTTTATCGAAGCTGATGATATTCCAGCCGTGGTTAAAGGAGAAATCAACAGGGATAGCAGCGTTTAGAAACGCCACATTGTCTGGCTCATTAGCCCCAAAACCAAAGTGGTTCACTTTAATGGTTTTCCCAATCATCCAGCTGAAAAGGCGCAGCCTGCCAAGTTTGCAGATGAGGGTAAG
>JBNKGK010000430.1:0-2559 GCA_050289785.1 Kordiimonas sp. | reverse complement strand
CCGCCACCAGCTTACGCACATCCGGCAGGTCATCCCTGTTGAGGACGCCCTGCATGAGGGATTTTTCACGGTAATGCAGCGCATCATCGTCATGGGCCATCAGATAGCCCTCATCCGTGTCTGTAACCCCCATTTTGGGTTTATACAGGTTGACAGTGAAGATTTTGGGCATCTTCAGCATGTCTGTCACATCCGTGAACTTTGTCACCAGCGTACATTCCGGCGTCACCAAAATGGGCCGCTTTTCCCTCAGTTGAGCGAAGAAGGGCAAAGGCTCCTCCTTCATCCATTTGCTTACCAGCGGGAATTTTTCTGCCTCAGCCGCGCTATCATATAAGGCCAGATAATCAGTCATTCTTCATCCCTTTAATTATATGCTTAACAATTCCCCCTCGTCATGCGACGGCCAGACCGGCGCATCCACAGCATCTGTCGCTGTTTTTATGGACTCGCCGACCAAATCGACGAGTGACGAATTGAGTCATAATTAACAAGAAACACCCTAATGATTGGCTTAAAGCGTTTTCAGGAATTCAAGCAGTTCAAGGCGCTGCTCTTTTGAAAGTGCAGGCAGGGTATCACCGCTTGGCTGTGCGGTTTTCCCTGCTGCATATTCATGGCCTGTGTTCAGGTTGGTCAGTGCCCCTGTTTTGAACTTAAAGCCATCATAAGCACCCTCTTCATAGGTGATGCCCACTTTCACGGGGTCAAACTCGCGTCTGCCCACTATGAAGTTTTCCGGCCTGCACTCTGCCTCTGGCTGATCCTCAGGGCATTCAGCCGGCAAGAGCAAGTCATACAGTGTGGGCACAGAGCCATTATGCAGATATGGTGCTGTGGCCCATATGCCATCCAGCGGCCGCGCTTTATAAGAGAGCAGGCTGTTATAAGGATTTGCCGTTGTATCGGGGTCATAATTGCCCGCTTTGATGCTCGGCTGGATCTTATTATCCGCAAAGGACGTGATCACCATATAAACCCACTCGGCAAAAGCCCGGATGGTGCTTTTGTCAGCGTCTGGCGTGGCAACGACACCTGTTGTAGCAGAGGTAAGAATTTGCACCACAGGGGCTTTTTCCTCTATCACCACTTTGCCAACATCGGTGCCCTGTGTCGTATATTCAAAGTTGCCTGACCGGCCCTTATAGGTCACGCTGTTCTTCGCCATTTTCGGGTCTGTGCCTACGGCCTTCAGGCTGGACATTTTAGCGACGGCGAGCCGATCCCAATTATCCCGGTCAATAATTTCATGGCAACCCTGACAGTATTGCTCATAAATCAGTCGGCCTTTATCTGCTTTCACCGGGTCAATCTGCCACAGGCTGGTATCCACGCCTTTTTCTGCCAGCTTGGCCGCTGCATCTGTCCACATGGGGGATTGCAGGCTCTTGAGGCGGGATTCCAACCGCTTCAGGTTATGCAGGTTGATGGAGGATTCAAACTCGATCTTGCCATTTTTGCGGCTCTGGCCGCTCAGGTAGGCTGCCAGGCTGTTGCGCAGGCTGAAGCCCGGTTCTTTCTGCTTCCAATCAAGCACGCCAAAAACGCCGATCACCTCGCCCGTGTTGCGGCCAAGCGGGCCAAGACCTGCATTATTGGCAAGGCCGTTCCACTGCACATAATCAGATTGCGCGATATCCCACAGGAAGGGATAGCTCACCGGTGCATCGGGCTCATTAAACATTTCGTTGCGCACTCTCAGCATGTCACGCTGGCCAAGGCCGGGGTATCCCGGTGCGTTGGATTGCAGCCGTTCCAGCACCTTGGTGAAATCAGGATCAGTCAGGATGATATGATCCATCCCCTGCAGCACATTTTTTATTTGGGCATCACTGATCACCCGGTCGCCCGTTGGGCCAACCACAGAGGACAAAATATTCGCCACCTGATCACTGTTCACCACATGCTGCAACACCCTGTTATAGATACGGCCAAAGGCATCAAGGCGCGCATAGCCATATCTGGAAGCAGCTTTAACATGGTTCACCGTGTTATAAAGCTCGATAGAGCCCGCCCACCTTTTAAGGTCAGCGATTACTTCATCTTCTGTTTCATAATCATTATCGAGCGCGATGACATTTTTCACGAAACGGGCGCGTTTGTCCGCGTCGGAAAGCGTCTGCTCCATGGATTTTTCAAGCTGGTGCAACAGCCCAACCATATCCGCCATGGCTGGCCCGCCATCAATGCGCATAGCCTGGCCTTTATAGTTCACCTGCCCCGTGTGGCACGCCGCACAGGTGTAGCCCATATAATCCTTGCCTTTATAAGCATCTTTCACGAAACCAACAGGCAAGCCATCCGGGTTAAAATAGGTGGCTTTCTGTGGCAGATAGCGGAAATGATCTATATTCTCGGGGGAGCGCACCAGCTCTTCACTATCTGGCTGCTCCAGCACCACAAAGAAATCATAAGGTAACAGGCCAGAGCCCTGCGTGGTGTTATAGAACCACAGGCTATCGGAAGGCTCCCACCCCTGATCAAGGTAAATAGGCGTGGCATAACTTTCACCAAAGGCCCCGTTTTCAATGGCAATGGCGCCCCTGTTCGGGTCATCAT
>JBNKGK010000429.1:0-2561 GCA_050289785.1 Kordiimonas sp. | reverse complement strand
GCCCTCTATCTGATGATCAAAACACTCATTGCTGTGGCGCTCGGCCCCTATATCATCGGGCACCTGAGCGATGCCATACATGCAAGTGGTGTGGAAAGTGGTGAAGCGCTGCGCCAGGCCATGCTGTGGGCACTGATCATGCCTACCATTGGGCTCATTTTTATCTGGCAGGCCATTCGCCATATCACCGCTGATGAAAAAAGCCTTCTGGACCGCGCCCGTGCGCTGGGTGAAAATGTCTAGGACGCACACGATGAATAAGGAACAAAAATCAGGCGTTCTTTCAGGCATCAGGGTTCTGGATTTTGGGCATTATTATGCCGGGCCCATGGTTGGTCTGATGCTGGCAGATCAGGGGGCAACGGTTATTCATGTCCACAAACCGGAAGCTTCTGACCTTACTCCCCCACAAGCCAGCATCCTCCACAGGAACAAACATCGGCTCTGCCTGGACCTGAAAACAAAGGAGGGTAAAAACACGGTCCTCTCTCTCATCAAGTCAGCCGATGTGGTGATTGAGAATTTCCGCCCCGGTGTGATGAAGCGCCAAGGGCTGGATTATGCCACAGTGAAGCAACAAAACCCTTCCCTCATCTATCTCTCTATGCCGGGCTTTGCTTCTACGGATAAAAAACGTGCCCATATTCAGGCATGGGAAGGTATTGTTTCTGCTGCCGCTGGCATCTACACAGAAATGCATCTGCAGCGACAAATGCTGGGTTTTCCACCTGTTTACAGCTCTGTTCCCCTCCTTTCAGTTTATGCGGCCATGAACGGTGCCACAGCTGTTATGGCAGCCCTGATTGCCAGAGAGAAAAGCCAAACAGGCACGGTGATTGAAGTGCCGCTGGTTGATGCAGGAAATATCAGCCTGCTCAGAGAACTCATGTTCCCGGCGGACCCCAGCACACGCTTGCCCATGCCTGAAATAGCCTTTACCTCTGACGACACAAATACCGTTATGATCGAAAAGCTGGAAACGGCCAGACTGGCCATGCTGAAAACCATGCCCTTGCAGCGCCCCTACACCTGCAAGGACGGCAGGCAGATACAAATCGGCACCTTTTATAGCCCAGCGATTGCCACCAAATGCCTGAAGGCCATTGGACTGGAGCAACAGCTGAAACAGGAAGGTTTCCTGAACGAAAGCACTTTCACCTTTGGCCTTGATAACAATATTGGTAATAGCGCTGCGCTCAGCCCTGTACGAAGCGAACGCCTTAACACCTTGATTGCTGAGGTTATAAAAACCAGAACGGCAGCAGACTGGGAAAACTGGTTATCACAAGCCGGGGTTATGGTATCCATTGTTCGCACGCGGGAAGAATGGCTGACCCTTGAGCCAATGCATCAGGCCGAGATTTTTATCACCCAAAAGGCTGGCGACAGCGAGCTTGTGGTGCCCGGCGCGGTGGGCAGCGTGAAGGGCCACACACCGGTGTACGCAGAGGCACAGGAAATCACGGCAGAAGACGCGCTTACCCTTTTCCCTGAGCGAGAAAAAACAGCACTCCCCGCCTCGCGGCCAGTGCGCAAGGGGGACTTGCTGAAAGGCCTAACAGTTCTCGATATGGCAAATGTGCTGGCGGGCCCTATTGGCGGGTGGATGCTCGCCAGCTATGGTGCCGACGTGATCAAACTGGATCATCGGGAAAGCTACACTTACCCTCTTATCATTGCCACAGGGCTTGCCACCAGTCAGGGCAAGCGAAGCCTTGTGATTGATATTAAAGCCGCAGCAGGCCGGGAAATATTTGAGCAACTTGTCAGGAAAGCGAATGTTGTTACCCATAATGTGGTGGGCCCCACCGCCCTTCGTCTGGGTGTAAGCCATGCTCAGTTAAAACAGCTGAACCCTGAGGTAATAAGTTGCTCTCTTTCCACCTTTGGCGGGCCCAAGCCCAGCCCATGGGAAGAACGGGTTGGTTTCGACTGGACAGCCATGGCAGCCTGCGGCCTGCTGGCTAATTATGGCAGCCTGGAAGAGCCCCATTTCCACGGGGCAGGCAAAACGGCAGATATTATTGCCGGCTTTACCCTTGCCTTCTCCACGCTTCTGGGCGTGTATGCCAAAGGGCAGTATGGCGGGTCAAAAGAATGCCAAACTTCCCTCTCTCAAGCGATTAATTATAGCCAAATCCCCTATATGATTGCTGAAAATGGCAATAGTGACTGGGGCGAACCTAAGGGCCAGCAGGCCACAGGCCCAAGTTGGCATCAACGCTTGTATAAATGCAGCGACGGTTGGATCTATGTGGGCACAGACGCTGCCTCCAGCCCCTTGCTGACAGAAACGATACCTGCTGATGCCAACCAACTAGAAGCTGCCTTTAAGCAGGAAACATGCTTACACTGGCTGGAAAAACTGGATAGTGCAGGCATCGCCTGCCACAAAGTACTGGCTGCTGCGGATATTTTCAAAACCGCCCAGCTGCGGGACATGACGAATGAAGCCAGCCATCAACAGGCTATCCGTTTTCACGGTCAGCAAGAACTGTTACGCTATATAAACCACCCTTGCAGCAGGCCTGTTTACACCCCTGCACCCAGCTGGGTGCGCG
>JBNKGK010000428.1:0-2565 GCA_050289785.1 Kordiimonas sp. | reverse complement strand
CATCGGTCTTAGAACGAGCGCTGGCAGCAAAGCACGCCCTGGAACAGAAAGAAGTCGCACAGCACGATCCATTTGTAGGCCAGAAGCTCCAAAACCTCCGGATCGAGGAGCTGATCGGTGTGCCGGTGGCGCTCCTGTCGACGAGCCCAGAGCGCGACGACACGATCCTTGTGCGTGATCCGTTTCAGGATTAAGAAAATTTAACAAAAATAAGTTTCAATAAATATCCCCAACCGACTTCTTTTTGCTTTAATTTGCAGGAATGGACATTATTCTTCTAATTTATTAACCAAATACGGTAATGATATTAATGGTATAGTATTGATTGCTAAATGTATTTGTGTTGAGGGGATGCACGATTGAGCGGTGAAATTGCACCAGTTCCCGCCGGACAAAGTACTTTTGGTGAGCGCTATGTGGTCGATACCTCAGCGCCTTTGCCAGAGTTTAGTTCAGAAGGCGGTAATGCCTATAAAGTCTCTGACCAGGAAAAGTCTGGTCAGGACTTGTATGCATTGGTGCAACATCCCACAGTCCCCGTTCGAAACGAAGTCTATAAAAGCTTGAAGGCGAGACCAGCCCCGAACTGCGTAAACCCCGTGAACAGAGGGTTGATGATCCTCAATATTGATGGAAAACAGGTTCAGAGGCTTGTTACCATTTTTGATAAGCCTGGCGGTGAACCTCTCATGGGGCTGGATGGGAAAATCAGCCCGCGAGTTAATACAGCACGGTTGCGCCAAAGCATAATTCTCTCATTGGTAAAAGCATTGACAGCCTTGCATAAGCGGGGACTGACGCACCGTTGCATAACACCTTCCAATATATATTTCTCCAGTATGGGGGGGGAAGAGGTCTGGCTTGGTGAATGTTATAGTATTCCACCGGGCTTCAAGCAGCCACACGCTCTCGAGCCAATAGATTTGGCGCTTGCTGATAAATCAGCTCGTGGTCAGGCGGCGCCCGATGCAGATTATTTCCAGCTTGGAGCGGTTTTACAGTGCCTTTACTTCGGTGAAATGCTCTGGCGAGGTCGGCAGCGGGATGCTTTTACTATGGCACGCATCAACCAGGGGTCATTCTGGGCGTTGGGTGGTGGCCGGGAAATTCCAGGTGCGCTGGGCTCTGTCATTCGTGGGCTTATGGCTGATGAGCCTGAGGAGCGCTGGGGTGCAGAAGATATACTTGATTGGTTTGAAGGTGTTGGTAAGCCAAAGAGAATGCTTTTGAAGACCTGGACTATGTCCCGGCCAACCAAATTCAAAGGGGTCGCCTATGTGGATAGGCGTCTGCTTGCCAATGCTTTTGCTCGGGACCCTAAAGAAGCGGTGTCCTTTTTAAAGCAACTGGATTTTGCCGCCTGGGTGCAGCTTTCGTTGCGGGATGAGGTGCTGTCAGAAAAACTGGAACGCACAATTGGCGTAAAGCAGGATAGTGATATCGGAGGGGCAAGGACCAGTGATTACAAGATGGTGACACGGGTCTGTTCCTTCCTGCACCCCGGTGGCCCCATTCATTATAAAGGTTATTCTCTGTTCCTTGATGGCTTACCTTCCATGTTGGCAGATGCTTTTGCACGTGATGACAGGGATTTATTGACCACAATTGTTGAATTGTTTGACCATAAGCTGATGACATCACTGGCTGAAATTGTTGCCTCAACTAACCAGCGATTTGTTTCTCAATGGGATCAGCTGCAATTGCCTTTGGGGCACGCAACAAGCAAGCAGCTTGGTCGTGGTATGGAGAGGGTTCTGTATGAACTGAACCCTATTTTACCTTGTATCAGCCAAAGGTTTAGCCAGGTTTGGATTGGTTCGGTTAAACAAATTATGACAGCGCTCGACAGGATGGCGGGGCAGGGCAATATTCGCAATGCGTTGCAAGACAGGCATTTGGCCGCCTATTGCTGCGGGCATGGTGAAGATTTGGTGAGGCTTTTCAACAATATTGCTGCAGCGCAACATGACCCGGCCCGACTGGGTAGCCTCACTGCTGAGTTTTTTAGTTTAATGCAACAGCGCTTCAAGCTTGGGCCGCTGAATAATCTGACCGAAAAGCTGGTGGATGGTTTGGCGCCTGCTGTTAAAGCTTTGAGGAACAGAAAGCGACGAGAGCGTGTCCAGATGCTTCTGGATAAGATTCGCAAGACCGGTGATGTGGGCAAGTTGACCTCTGAGGTCAATATGATGCAGATTCAGGCTCAGGACACGCGGGATTTTGCGCAGGCAAAAGCGGCTGTAACTAAACTTGAGAAAGAACGTATGAGGCTTTCTCGGAAGATATTGCCCACAGACGTTGAAGCCCGACAGAAGGGAATCAGGGGTAGCCGCATTGTGGCTTTTGTGATTATGGTTATAATAGGATTCCTAACATTCACTTAAGTGTAGAGGGTGATGAAAGATAAAAAGAAACCATTAGCTATTCGTCGCAGACGCAGAAGAGGGCCTGAAATCAGTGGTTATGGGCCGCTTATGATTGTGGTGCTGGTGGCTGTTTCCTTGTTTAGCTGGCAGGCGGCAGTGGTTTTTGTTGTTGGGCTGGCTCCTACCATTGTTTTGGGTT
>JBNKGK010000427.1:0-2592 GCA_050289785.1 Kordiimonas sp. | reverse complement strand
GCGGATTTACAAACCTTCCTGCGCCTGAACCATGTTTGGGCGGATGATAGCAAAATTGATGAAATTATCGGAGCTTTCCGGCGCGCTCGGCCGAATGCTTCTCATTATGAGATATGCCACCTTATCACGACGGCCTATTTCTATCGGCTGGATTCCATCAAAATTGCAGAGCGTAAAGCGAAGCTGAATAAAGCGCCGGTTTATATGTATATGTTTGCCAAACAGGTGCCGGGTTATGGTGGGATCATTAAATCGCATCATGCCGCTGAATATCCCTATATGTTCATGACCTATGAAGATTATCCTTATCTGGGTACAGGCCCTGATGTGGCCAGAGTTTCCAGCCAAATGGCTGGGGCATGGGCTCAGTTTGCTCGCACGGGTAACCCCAACCATTCCGGCTTGCCTCATTGGCCTGATTATAATGCCGAGACCCGCCAAACCATGGTGCTTGATAACGAATGCAAAACCATAAGCGATATAGATGGGGAAGCTCTTCGAACCCTGGGCACTCTTCCGCCTCTGGCGCTGTGGGGCAAGCCAGCCGCTATTGGTGCCTGGAGCTACCCGGCACCCTGTAACAGTATTTAGGAAGTATTTATGACTGAAAAGCATCAGTACACTCCCATGTTGAAGGGGGTGCGTGTCCTTGATTTTACCCAATATCTGGCCGGGCCAACGGCGACCCGTCTGATGGCGGAAATGGGGGCGGATATCATCAAGGTAGAGCGGGAGACAGGCGGTGATCCAACCCGGAAAAACCCCTATATTGAAGATGGTCGGGCTTTTCTCGGGCTGCCTCATAATCAGTGAGGCAGACGCACCAATGTGGATGCGTCCAATTGTTCCTCATAAGAAGCACTCAGGGAGTATTGGCCAGATGGTAAGGCGTAGCGGTTAGGCCCACAGATTTGAAATTGGAATTGCATATAGTTTGTCACCAAAAGGCACGATAGTATCCCCATCATAGAGGACAATGCCACAAGCGAACTTATGCTTACAAACATCGGCAAGGGTATGGAGCCCTGAGAAATCCTTGGCGACCACGGTTGCGCTGGCTTTAACTTCCACCCCTGCAATGAGGCCATCATTTCGCTCCAGAACAATATCCACTTCATGTCCCTGATGATTCCGAAAATGATATGGTTTTATTCTCATGTCGCTCCAGCTCATCAGCTTGCTTATTTCCGAGAACACAAAACTTTCTAATACAGCCCCAAATATGCCTCTGTCTTTTTTGAGCTTTTCCAGGCCCAGACCACGGCTTGCTGTCAAAATACCACTATCCAGAAAATGAATCTTGGGTGTTTTGATAATGCGTTTAATGGCATTAGTGTACCAGGGTTGTAGAGTGGAGATGAGAAAGACCTGTTCCAATAGCCCTATATAACGCTGACTGGTTTTATAATTGATATTGATTTCACTACCGACAGCGGAATAGTTGGCCAATTGGGCAGAATATTCTGAAAGCAGTCTGACGAATTTAGGAAGTTCGGTTAACTTCTCAATGTCAGCTATATCTTTCAGATCCCGTGTGAGCACCGAGTTCAGATAGGCATGTATCCAGTCCTGTCTGCGTCTTTCAGTTTTGCGACTGAGAACTTCAGGAAAGCCACCTTGTACTATTTTTTCTATCAGGTCATCTGCGACTATCATGTTTTTAGCGGGCGCAAAGTTGGCGTTGAAGAGAGTATTCAGAAACTCTCCACGGCCTGCCATGATTTCGGCCTGAGCAAGGGGCAGCATGTGAATGGTTTCCATGCGTCCTGCAAGGCTGTCTGCTACTTTGGGTAACATCATGACATTAGCTGAGCCTGTGAGAAGGAAGCGCCCCGGTCTGTAATCATCATCAACAGACTTCTTGATGGCGAGCAGCAATTCCGGCACTCGTTGAATTTCATCAATGATTGCGCAGTCCAGACCGCGAATAAAGCCAGCTGGATCAGTTTTCGCGCTTTCCATGATCGTCTGGTCATCCAGCGTAAGATAGTTCAGGGAACTGATCTTAAGCCCTTTGGCCAAGGTCGTTTTGCCAGCCCGGCGGGGACCAGTAATTAAAATAACGGGGGTATCTGACAATGCTTCGCGGACCCGACCCTCTATGTAACGCTGAAACATTGCTTGCCCCATGGTTGGTGTTTAGGGTAAGTGAGTATGATAATTAGGAGTAAATGTAAAGATAATTAGTATTTCAGGCGCAGTGCATAAGGTGAAAATTTCAGAAAACCAACCCACTCTTTGTGCAACGACAAATGCGCAGGAAAAATAATCAACGCTATCCTTCTGCTCCGATGCTACACCTCCCCATTACCTTGAGTTGAACAGTTTGATTGATCTCGCGCTCTGCCATGCCTGCAATAAAATCATGATCACCACTTTGTGTCGGGTTAAGGGTCAGCAGACCATCCTCGAAGATCCACGGGCAATAATGTCGTGTTCCGGCGGTCTGCCGAACCGGTTGGGAGAGGCATCAGAGGGCAGGTAGAGACTATAACGACGTCTTGACGGGGCTCGCTGGTTTTTCGATTGGCAATAGGCTTGTAAAGGATGTAAAAGCCGGTCTCCCCGTATCAGTTGATGGCAGGCAATATG
>JBNKGK010000426.1:0-2593 GCA_050289785.1 Kordiimonas sp. | reverse complement strand
GTGATGTGGTGTTTGTTGAACTGCCTGAAGTGGGTGCAGGTTTCAGCAAAGGGGATGATGCCGCTGTTGTTGAATCTGTGAAAGCAGCAAGCGATGTGTACGCACCTATTTCAGGTGAAATTGTTGAAGTGAACACTGAGCTTGAAGGGGAGCCTGCGCTTGTAAACACCTCACCAACCGAAGGTGGCTGGTTCTTCAAAATACGCATTTCTGATGCTGGCGAGCTGGAAGGCCTGATGGATGAAGCTGCGTATAACGACTATGTAGCTGGGCTGGAATAAGCATAAGCTGAAATTAGCAAGACTGCTAGTATGTGTGGTTAAAGGAGCAGGCGTATGCGCTATCTGCCGCTGACCGGTGATGACCGGCAGGCAATGCTGGATAAAATTGGTGTCCGGCATATTGATGATCTGTTTAAGGATATCCCTTCGGATCTCATCAACCCGACTATTGATCTGCCTCGCCATAAAAGCGAGATAGAGGTGGAGCGTCACCTCTCGCGCATGGCGGGCAAAAACATCGCGGCGGGCAGTGTGCCTTTCTTTGTTGGGGCCGGGGCTTACAAGCACCATGTACCTGCTACTGTTGATCATATCATTCAGCGTGGTGAGTTCCTGACGGCTTATACGCCCTATCAGCCGGAAATTGCGCAGGGCACCCTGCAATATATTTTCGAGTTCCAGACACAGGTGGCACAGCTGACCGGCATGGATGTGGCGAATGCCAGCATGTATGATGGTTCTACAGCAGCCAGCGAAGCGGTTATGATGGCTCGCCGGGTAACACGGAAGAAGAAAGCCATTCTGGCCGGCAGTGTGCATGCGCACTATCGCTCTGTTGTGGAAACCACAACGCAATATACAGATGATGAGATCCTGAGCCTGACCGCCAATCCTGCTGACCCGGAAGCCGAACTGAAAGCGGTTATTGACGCCATTGATGACGCCACAAGCTGTGTGGTTGTGCAAAACCCGGGTGTTTTTGGCCATGTGCTGGACTTAAGGCCGGTGGCAGAAGCCGCGCACGCTAAAAAAGCGCTGCTTGTTGTTGTTGTCACAGAGGTAATGTCCCTTGGCCTTATCCAAAGTCCCGGCGAAATGGGGGCAGATATTGTGGTGGGTGAAGGCCAGTCTATCGGGAACGGCCTGAACTTCGGTGGCCCTTACCTTGGTCTGTTTGCCACAAACCAGAAATATGTGCGTCAGATGCCCGGACGCCTTTGCGGCGAGACCGTGGATAGTGATGGCAAGCGCGGTTTTGTGTTAACGCTTTCCACCCGTGAACAGCATATCCGCCGTGAAAAAGCCACATCAAACATCTGCACCAACTCTGGCCTTTGCGCTCTGGCGTTTACCGTACACATGACCTTGCTGGGCGAGAAGGGCCTGCGCGGTGTGGCACTTGCTAACCACAAAAACACCTGTGACCTCAGGGATGCTCTGAAGGCTGTTGCTGGTGTTGAGGTGCTGACAAACGCCTTCTTTAACGAAATTGCCGTGCGCTTGCCAAAGCCTGCTGCGGCTGTCGTGGAAGAGCTTGCAGGTAAAGCTATTCTGGCCGGTGTCCCTGCCTCACGCCTCTACCCCGGTGAAGGGCTGGATGATGTGCTGGTGTTGGCCGCTACCGAGCTTGTGACAGCTGATGATATTGCCGAGCTGACAGCGGCACTGAAGGAGGCAATCTGATGAACATGAATACACAAGGTCGGCCCACTGCTGCTGTTGGCGTGGGGGATGCGGGCACAACATTTGAAAGCTTTTCTGGCCATGTGGGGCTCAGGCTGGCCGAGCCACTGATTTTTGAGCTGGGCACCACAGAAACCACAGGCATTGATGTGCCCGAAGTGGATGATTTTGAGCTTTCTGTGGGTGGTCTGGTACGCACCGGTGAAATTGGTTGCCCTGGCCTTTCCGAGCCAGATGCAGTGCGGCACTTCACCCGCCTCTCCCGCAGAAATTATGGGATTGATATGGGGGTTTTCCCACTTGGCTCATGCACCATGAAACATAACCCGCGTTTGAATGAGAAAATGGCCCGCCTGCCCGGTTTTGGTGATATTCACCCCTTGCAACCACAATCAACAGTGCAGGGCGCTCTGCAGTTGATGGAAGAGCTTTCGAACTGGCTGACCACGCTCACTGGTATGCCTTCTGTTGCCCTGTCACCAAAGGCTGGGGCTCATGGTGAGCTTTGTGGCATCATGGCTATTCGTGCGGCGCTGGAAGCGCGTGGGGATGCCCGTGAAGTCATTTTGTGCCCGGAATCTGCGCATGGTACAAATCCGGCTACAGCAGCCTTCTGTGGTTATAAAGTAAAAGCCATCCCAGCCAAAGATAATGGTCGGGTTGACCTTGAAGCCCTGAAAGAGGCGCTTGATGATACGGTGGCTGCTGTGATGATAACAAACCCCAACACCTGTGGTTTGTTTGAGAATGAGGTGCGGGAAATCGCTGATGCTATTCACGACGCAGGAGCTTTTTTCTACTGCGATGGTGCCAACTTTAATGCGATTGTGGGTAAAGCCCGCCCTGGTGATCTGGGTGTGGATGCTATGCACATTAACCTGCATAAAACTTTCTCCACCCCACATGGC
>JBNKGK010000425.1:0-2600 GCA_050289785.1 Kordiimonas sp. | reverse complement strand
CTCAAAGGGAATAATGGTCATATCGCTGAGGGGGGCAGGCGATGTGATGTCAAAATCAGCGGTAAACCAATAACCTCTGTCGCTCAGGGCGACGAGTTTGTTGCCTTCGTCCTCCATCACTAACCCGGAAAAACCGCCGAATTTTTCATTGTCATAGCGCAATTGCCAACCAGCGACATAAGTAAGGCCACCCACCACTGTGCGCACTGGATGATCATTATCCAGCGGCAGGGCTGTGGCTTTCATCACAAGTGGCTGTGCCTCGCCGATGGGTTTGCCCTTGGCAGGGCTGGAAAAGCCATAAAAAAGGGTAAGGGCCACCACGGCCATAAAGGCGGCTATGATATATAGTCGATAATGATAAACTCTTAAAATCTGTGTCACCTAATACCTGATCTTATCCGATCCGGCGCGGCGTTGGCATTTTATCCTCAAACAAGGCTGCCAACTGTTCTGTCATCGCACCGCCCAATTGCTCTGCATCCAAAATAGTCACCGCCTTCTTGTAATATCGTGTCACATCATGGCCGATACCGATAGCCAGAAGTTCCACAGGCGATTTTTCTTCTATCCAGCCAATCACCTGACGTAGGTGATTCTCCAGATAAGTGCCTGAATTGACTGATAAACTACTATCATCAACCGGGGCACCATCAGATATAACCATCAAAATGCGGCGATCTTCGGGCCGAGCTACTAATCTGTTATGAGCCCATAAAAGGGCTTCACCGTCAATATTCTCTTTGAGCAGGCCTTCACGCATCATCAGGCCCAGGTTTCTGCGGGCGCGCCGCCACGGGGCATCCGCTGTTTTATAGATGATATGGCGCAGGTCGTTTAGCCTGCCGGGTTTCTCTGGCCTATCTGCCTGCAGCCATTTCTCGCGGGATTTGCCGCCCTTCCATGCCTTGGTGGTGAAGCCGAGAATTTCCACCTTCACGCCACAGCGCTCCAGCGTGCGGGAGAGAATATCAGCAGAGATAGCTGCAATGGAAATGGGCCTGCCGCGCATGGAGCCAGAGTTATCCAGAAGCAGGGTTACCACTGTATCCTTAAACTCTGTTTCTGATTCCAGCTTATAGGATAGGGGTTTGGTGGGTGTGGAAACCACGCGTGCCAGCCGCCCAGCATCCAATATGCCTTCCTCAAGGTCAAAATGCCAGTGGCGTAACTGCTGCGCCTGCAGGCGGCGCTGCAGGCGGTTTGCCAGCTTGGAAACAGCCCCGGAAAGGCTTTCCATCTGCTGATCCAGATATTTTCTCAGTCGTTCCAGCTCATCCATGTCGCAGAGTTCCTCTGCCTTGATGATTTCATCAAATTCATCGCAGTAAACCTTGTAAAAAGGCATGTCTGGAATGCTATCCAGTGGCCGGTTTGGCCGCCAGGGGACCGCGCCTTCCTGCGTGCCATCACCGGCGTCAGCATCGCTTGTGTCGGTTTCATCAAGGTCAGCGTCGCAGCCTTCATCATCCTGCATGTCGCCTTGGCTGTCTTCCGTGCTCTCAGAGCCATCGGAATCACCTTCTTCTTCTGCGCCTGCATCATTGCCGGGGTCTTCTGGGTCATCGCCTGAGGAATCATCTGGATCAGGGTTATCTTCCTGTGGGTCGCGCTTTTCGCCGGAATCATCGCCGATCAATTCTTCAATAATGCTACGGCTGATCACAGAAAGGCCGCGCTGATCATGCAGTTTTTCTTCCAGCTGGTCCAGCAAATGGCCCACGCTTTCTTCAAGCCAGGCACGGCGCTTTTCCACTAAAGGGGCAGCGATTTCCGGTGCAGGTGCGCCGGTGAGTCGTTCACGCACCACAAGCCCCAGCACCTGAGCCAGTGTATCTGTTTCATTGTCCGGGTTCTGGCTGAAAGAGGCTTTTTCAGCCTTTTTTTCGGTTAATATGGCCAAATTATCTTTCATGCCGGGCATTTGTCGTGCCCCGATGGCTTCAAAGCGGGCGCGTTCAACCGCATCAAACACCATGCGGGCAAGCACACCGGAGGGCACCAGCCTGGCATGCAGTTTGGCATCATGATAGCGCCGCTGCAGGGCTATCGAATCCGCCTGACCGCGGCTATAGGCTATATCACGGGCTGTGGCCTTATGGGGTAGAAACTCAATCCGCGCTTCATTGCCAGCCAGCCCCGCGCCTTCAGCGGCATAAACCACCTCAAGCTCGCTATCGTCAGCAAGGGCACGCGTTGCCGCAGTTAAGGCTTGCTCAAATGCCTCTTTCGCCTTTTGTCCACCATCAGCCATGTATTTTTCTCGGGCTCACCCTTAGCTCTTCAGCACCAGGTTGGCCGCTGATTCTTTAAGCTCTTCGCCAAAAGAACGCTGATAATATTCAGCTACAATGGCGCGCTCTGCTTCATCACATTTGTTGAGGAAGCTCACACGGAAAGCAAAACCCACATCACCAAAAATACGGGTATTCTGAGCCCAGGTCAGCACGGTACGCGGACTCATCACTGTAGAGATATCCCCTGCCATAAAGCCTGTGCGGCTGAGATCAGCCACATGCACCATATTGGCAATCGCCTTCTGGCCCTCATCCGTGTTGTAGGATGGTTCCTTCTGCAGGATGATGTTGGTCTCTTCGTTG
>JBNKGK010000424.1:0-2616 GCA_050289785.1 Kordiimonas sp. | reverse complement strand
CCAGTGCGTAAGACGCTCTGTGAGTACTTGTAACTGTTTATTTGAAAGAGTAGCGAGGGGGCCATCACAAGGCTCTGCAATCGCCTGAGCCAGACGCTGGGGCAACACTTGCGCCAATATATTTTTAAGGTGCTGTTTGGGGTTTTCCTGGCGCATGGCAACAAACCATCCAAAAACATCAGCTGTTTCAGGAAGCAGATTTATACTGAGCGCATCACCTTCCTGCCAGTAAGAGGATATCTGCAAAATAGCGGGGCCACTGAGCCCACGGTGTGTGAAAAGCAGGTTTTCCCGAAATTTTTTACCATTCACAGACACTTCACAATCTGCCGCTACTCCAGCCAAAGCTTTCATAAAGGCCAGGTCTTCCGCAGCAAAGGTAAAAGGTACCAAAGCCGGTTCCGGCGTAATCATTTCAAGACCAAACTGGCGGGCAACATCATAGGCATAACCCGTTGCCCCCATTTTGGGGATGGAAAGGCCGCCCGTAGCAATCACCAGATGTCTGGCGCTATAAGGCTCACCATCTACCCTGAGCTGATAGCCTTCACCCGTAAAACCCGGCAGACTAGCCTGTGCCTCCATGCGCAGGATAACACCCACCTCACGACAAGCACTCAAGAGTACATCAAGGATTTTCCCTGCTCCTTGATCACAAAATAGCTGACCTAGCTTCTTTTCATGCCAGGTTACCCCATGAGCTGCTAACATATCCATAAAGTCCCATGGGGTATATCTGCTGAGAGCAGACTTGGAGAAATGCTCATTCTGGCTAATATAAGCGTCGGCAGATGCGTCAATATTGGTGAAATTACAGCGCCCGCCCCCAGAAATCAAAATTTTTGCCCCCGCTTTTTTATTATGATCCAAAAGCAAAACGCGCAGATTTTTTTTGCCTGCTTCATAGGCACATAAAAGCCCAGCGGCACCAGCCCCTACAATGATAACGTCAAAACTTGGCATTAAACACTACTTTAAAGTTCAAAAAACACGAAAACATAGATAAACACCACAAATTAAGTAGCTTGCTTGCACATGTAAAACGATAAGCTACTATTGCGATCACACTAGTATATATAGAATAAACAAGGCACAAAGTGCGCAAAAAATTGTAATGTTTATGTTTCATTAACCGCACTGTGCCATGAGTATAGATGTCCTGGGGTAGGATCAGTTATATAGTCATATTTGGGGGATAATCCAGCATGGCCGCGTTTGATGGTATGGCACAAACTAAAATGTTTAGTATCCGTAATTTGCTCATGACAGTAACCATCGTCCTGATGGCTATTGTAATCACTCTCACAGCTCTTGAAATGAGCGATGCCCTTCACAAACGTGACCGGGCACAGCGCGCGATGGAGATCAATGCCCTCATTGATGATATCGTGCAAATGAAAATGGCTTTGGGGGGGGAAAGAACTGCAACCTACACCGCATATGGCTTGCCAAGCATTGCCGATGATACATTTACCAACAGTATCAAACTCAATAGAAATGTTGTGAAGAACGCATACAACAACATCAATGCGCAATTGCAAGATTTGCCAAAATTTGATGGTAAAGAGTTCAATGAAGATATTTATGATAGTGTAAAAGACACCTTTGAGAAAACCCAAAAGGGATTCAGGGAAGCTTACAAAGATTATCAGGACAAGCATTCCCAAGTTGATAAGGATCTGTCTGCCCCCGGTAAGAACAGCATGTCCAGCCGGAAGGCAACCAACGGCATTACAGACCTGATTGAAGAAACAGCTAAGCTGAGAAGTGCTCTGGAAGACAACTATGATTTCGGAGACGACCGCATCTCAATGGTGATGAAGTTGAAACATCAGCTTTGGCTGATGATTGAATATGCGACGAGAGAATCCGCAGCTCTTGGTGAAAATGTTGCTTCGAAAACACAGATTTCAGACATCCGCAAAGATCAGGGCTCTCGCTATAGCGGGTATGGCCAGGCTGCCTGGACACAGGTGCGCAGCATATTGAACTCAGTCACAATTGCCCGCGAAGATACCACACCAGCATCGTTGAAGAAAAAGGTAGAAGACATTGAGAAAATCTTCTTCCATGATTTTGAAACAACCCGCTATTCCCTGTATGATGCATCCGACTACGCAGAACCGGATGAAAATGGTGACATCATTGTTGACTATGATACATCAGCTGCAGATTGGGTGAAAAAATCCGATAATGCAGCCGCTCCTGTTATGGCTATGGCCGACTATGCGAGTAAACTGTCTCGTGAATTAAACGAACAGGCTGTATCAGACGGAACAACGGGTGTTGTCGTCTCCAGTATTCTTCTGATTGCTGTGCTTGTTATTGGTGCTTTCTCTTTCTGGGTCGTGTTGCTTCGGGTAGTGAAACCCGTCAACGCCCTGTCTGACACCATGATGGTTCTGGCCCAGGGCAACCTTGAGGTTGAAGTGCCAAACGCTGACCGTGGTGACGAAATGGGGGATATGGCCCGCTCGGTGCAAGTATTTAAGGATTATCAGGGAAATGAATTATTTTTCAATGGATAAACCGGTGAGCTAGGCTCACAGAGTAGTGGACCAGCGGCCGGCTACGGTCCATGGTGGACTTGCGGCTGCGCTGCCACATGAGCTCACC
>JBNKGK010000423.1:0-2623 GCA_050289785.1 Kordiimonas sp. | reverse complement strand
CTCACAACCAGCCTCCCAGCGTATTCGACGCTGCGCTGAAAAGCCTTGAACCACTAGTAAAAGATGGCCTTGTGGAAGTTGACGGTGGTTATGTAAAGGTATGCCTTGAGGCACGGCAGGCTATCCGTCTTGTGGCTTCAGCCTTTGATGCCTATCTGCAAACCAGCCCGGCACAGCATTCACAGGTCAGTTAAGTTTAATTGTGTAGAGAAGAAGTAGATATCCACGGGCTACCCGTGGATCCACGGCTTATACCCGATTTTATGCAGGCCGCTTTTTCCTGCCTGATTATGTATCAGAAACGGATGCATAAATGATTTTTGCCAACAACCTGGCCCCCATCGCAGCAATAAAACCGATCAAAGCAACGACAAGTAACCACCAGCCGGGGCCGGTCGCATCCTGCCAGTTGATCAGGCCTTTATGGATGACCATTGCCCCACCCATAAGACATGCGAATGTAGCGGAAAAAAAGCCCCCATGCCCCGCAAGCCGTTCATATTTCACCTGGTCGAGGGGAGCTTTTTTGAGCGCGCTATAAACACAGAGTGAAACGGAAAAACCCAAAAGTACCGATAACAATACTGTAAAAACGGGTGTGGGTAAGGAGACAATAGCTACTCTATGTATATCAAAAGCTATTGTGATACGATCCGGCAAATCAGAGTATGATGCCAGATAGATACCACCACCTGCAATAATGCACATTCCAGGATAAATAACCCCCAAAACCGCCCTGGCTATTGTCCCCATGCTCTTCTCCACCATGCTATTTTCATACAGGGTGCTGGTGATGCACTTTAAACCTGATAGAACCTAACATGGTGAACAGGTATCAACATTTCATCCCCTGCTCTCATAAAAAAGGCCAGCAGAGTTTCCCCTGCCAACCTTTTTTATGAGAGCGGTTTTGTTTTAGGCCATCCCCCTCTCCCCAATAGGGAGAGGGCAGAAAGCCTCGTCACAAACTAAAGTTAGAAACGATAGGCCAGCCCCACACCAAAGAGCCATGGATCAAGGTCAACATCTGCACTTGCTGTACCTGCAGCAATGTTCACATCGGTGTTCAGGAACAGCTTCTTCACATCCAGGTTAATCGCCCAATGATCGTCAAGGCCAATATCAACCCCTGCTTGAAGGGCGTAGCCAAAGCCATCGTCATAGGAAATTTCATCAACCACCGGCCCTGAATCTGCGCTATAGAAGAAGGTGTAGTTCAGGCCTGCGCCCACATAAGGGCGTATCTTCGCATCAGGAGCAAAGTGATATTGCATCAAAAGGGTGGGCGGCAACAGCCACACATGACCAAGATCAGCGTCACCCAGATCTGTATTCACGGCCCCGACATTATGTTTGGTTGTCGCTAAAATCAGCTCGGAAGCAATGTTATCTGTCCAGAAATAAGAGATATCCAGCTCTGGCACCACGCTACTGTCAACAGTTGCGCTACCATTAATAGACACGGTACTTGATTCATCTGGTGCCACATCCACAGCCCGCAGACGGATAAGCCATGGGCTCTTATCCCCTTCGGCCTGAACAGCCCCAACACCTGCTGCACTCAAGGCAGCTGCGCAAGTTAAAACCTTTAAAAAATTCTGAGAAAACATTGTCTTCTTCCTTCTCAATTATGCCTGAAGAAGACATAGACCCAGCCCCTTTTACCGGCCTTGACTGAAGTCAATTTTTTCTTTTCATTTCAATAAGATGGATATATTTTTTTCCGGACAAAATGTCGCACACAAGCAGGAGTGGAAACACACCTTAACCATCATCTTCTTCATCGTATAAAATACGGTGAGCCGCACCATCCAAATCATCATATTGTTTGTTTCTCATAGTCCAGAGAAATCCAGCCAGCCCAAGCCCACCAAGCAACAGGGCGATTGGTATCAGATAAATAAGAACATCCATGATTTACCCTTTACTTTCGCTGCAAATTCAGCCGAAATGCGTTCAAAATCACCACAAGGCTTGAGCCAGACATGGCCGCCGCAGCAATCATCGGTGTCACGAAGCCCATCACGGCCAGAGGGATGGCAAAAATGTTATACCCAACAGCCAAAGCAAAATTCTGTTTAACGAGTCGAGTGGAGAAACGCGCGGTTTTCAAACCGGTGATGACCGGTTCCAGCCTATCCCCCTGAAAAACAATATCAGCCGTATTTTGGGTAATATCCATGGCCGAAGCCGGTGACATGGAAACATCCGCTGCCGCCAGCGCGGGTGCATCGTTCAGGCCATCACCCACCATCAGCACTTGTCGGCCTTCTTTTTTTAGCGCTGCCAGATAATCGCATTTACCAGCGGGGTTTACCCCGGCTTTACAGGTTTCGATGCCAACCTGTGCTGCCACATCGGCCGCGACAATTTCCCTGTCACCAGAAAGAAGATGGATATCCATCCCATCAGCCTTCAAACGGCGAACCATGTCAGCCGCATCTTCCCGCAACTGGTCAGCAAACTGGAAGTGCGCCACTGGCTCACCATCAATATTCAGCCATAGCTCGAGATAGGCATCCTCCGCCCCCTCTTTCCCTTTGCCACACCATGCCCTGCTGCCAAGGCGAACAGGCTTACCTTCAAATAGAGCCTCAAGCCCCTTACCCGGTTGCTCTTTCAC
>JBNKGK010000422.1:0-2629 GCA_050289785.1 Kordiimonas sp. | reverse complement strand
CAATATTGGACACCCTTATAAAGTGAATTTACTATATCATAAATTACTATCATCTTGTTACGAGGGTTTATGCCTGTCCGCAAAACCAAAACAAAAGAAGCAACTCATGCTGTTCTGAAGAATGTTTCTTTTGAAAGCCGTGTGGTGAGCTGGCTGCTTCATGATGGCTGGCAGATATTCACCCCGGTGATCGATAACGGCCATCAAACAGATATCCTGATATCCGACGGCCCCCATTATCACCGAATTCAGGTTAAAACGGTGGATGCAGATAAGGGCAAGAACCAATATATTGCCAATAAATGGAAAAACAGCTGTGTTGATATTGTGGTGGTTTTTGCCAGAAACTCTTGCTGGGGGTATGTTTTCCCGGCTTTTACACAAGGCCACTGCCTTGTGAATGCGGCGGGACATCAGCCTTTCATTCAAAACCGTGCTGCTTTTCTGAAGGCATTCCACAAAATCTAGCACAATCATGGCAAACATATTAAGCTGCTTTCCCATAAGCACCTTGGGAACCGGCTATGAAACATGTACTTAACGCCCTCTTCTGTATCTGTGTCATCAGCGGCTTGCTCACGGGCTGTGCACAGGTGGCGCAGATTGTTTATCCGCTTAACACAAAAGCGATGGAGGCAAAACCCGGTGACTACACGCTGGATAACGGTCACACCAGTGTCATTTTCGCGGTTAGCCACCTTGGTTTTTCAACCTTTTATGGCCGGTTCAACGAGATAAGCGGCACCCTGCGACTGGATACTGAAACCCCGGAAAACAGCCAGATTGAAGTATTTATCCAAGCTGCCAGCATTGATACAGGCGTCCCTGCCCTTGATGAAAAGCTCATCGCCCCATCAGTTTTTGATACCACCACCTACCCTGATATTCATTTTATCAGCTCTCAGGTTAGGCCGCTGGGTGAAGGCAAAGCCGAAATTACAGGCCAGCTTACCATCAAGGATAAAACTTACCCTCTCGTGCTGGAAGCAAGCTTTCTTGGCAGCGGCACAATTCCCGTTACCAACAAGGAAGCCGTAGGCTTTGATGTGAAAGCAAACCTTCTGCGCTCTGATTACGGCCTGACAGAATGGATACCCTTCGTCAGCAACGAAGTACAGCTAACCATATCAGCAGAATTTAACCGCTAGTTACACTTCAGTTTCGGCAACCAGAAATAGAGCCATGTGGTGGCGATAAGCCATGAACCAATCACATCAGAGGGCCAGTGAACACCCAGATAAATACGACTGATGCCAGTTATTAAGATAAATACATAACATATTATTAAATATATATTTTTATCTGTTTTGTTTTTCAAAAACCAGGCCAGTAAAAACAGCACAATGGCGGAACGCAAAGTATGCCCGCTGGGGAAACTGGCGCTCTTTGCCACAGTCAGCGCCTCAACAACATCAGGCCGCGCCCGAGCGATAAAGGCCTTCAAAATAGGTATCAGTACAAATATACCCGCCATAACGCCTGCATATTTAAAGGCCAGCCCCCTGCCCGCCTGGTGCCAGACAACGCCAACCAGCAACAACCCTAGAATGATCAGAACAGCGGAATCCCCCACATGGGTTGCCATTAGAATAACCTCTGGAAGCCATGATGGGCCAACCGGCACGGCCCCTTCACCTGTGCGGAACAGGAACATACCCCAATAATCAAAAGCAGCCAGAACACCCGTATTGGCCAGCACCGCCCAAAGAAGGGTCAATGCCAACAAAAACGCGCTATAGATAGTGTGTTTATTCTGCATCCTTCGCTCCCCATACTATTCCATATCGCTTAAAGCATGAACAAGGCACCCTTTCCAGCATATAACGATGGAGATGTTGACCTCACCTCACTTTGAGGCGATGGTTAGACATATATTTTTGATGATTTTCCGGAGCCCCCGCATGCCTGATATACATTATTCTATGGCTGATCTGTTGGACATTATGGCCCGCCTGCGCGACCCGGAAAACGGCTGCCCGTGGGACATAGAGCAGAATTTTGAAACCATCGCCCCCTACACCATCGAGGAAGCCTATGAAGTGGATGATGCTATTCGCGCCGGCGATATGACCGCTCTGAAAGATGAGCTGGGTGATTTGCTGCTACAAACCGTGTTTCATGCGCAAATGGCAAAGGAAGCCGGTCATTTTGATTTCACCGGCGTGGTGCAAGCCATTAGCCACAAAATGGTAAGGCGGCACCCCCATGTGTTCGGTGGTGCTGATATCACAAGCGCGGAGGCACAAACCAGTGCCTGGGAGGAGCAAAAGGCCAAAGAGCGCGCAGCAAAAGCAGGCGATGACGGAATATCTGTTTCTGCCCTTGATGGAGTTGCCATGGGCCTTCCTGCTCTTTTGCGGGCGGTAAAGCTGCAGAAACGGGCTGCCAGAGTGGGGTTTGACTGGCCAGAAACCATTCAGGTACTCGATAAATTGCAAGAAGAAGCCGGCGAACTAGTGCATGAGTTCAATAACGGAGCAGATAAAACAAGGCTTGCCGATGAGCTGGGAGACTTGCTCTTTGTTGTAACAAACCTGGCCCGGCATATGAAAATAGACCCTGAAGAAGCCCTGCGCGGCACTAATGCGAAGTTTGAGCGTCGGTTCCGCCGCATTGAAGAATTGTTGGA
>JBNKGK010000421.1:0-2633 GCA_050289785.1 Kordiimonas sp. | reverse complement strand
GTTTGGAAGCCGTGCCCATTGCCGCGCTTGGCAAGATCAAGGTAATCAGTGTGGATTACCGCATGGCACCAGAGCATTGTTATCCGGCGGTAGGTGATGAATTTGGCGCAATTGCTGGTGTAAATGCCGCTTAGGCGATAGCTTATTCCTTTTTGAAAGGATTGCTCTTGCGTAATACTAAAAACGTTTAATATGCTATTTCGTTGAGAGTAGTCTGCTATAGGCTAGGGATAGAGTATGGATAAGCCAAGTGTGCCAGGACTGGCACACAAACATTTTGTGAAATCAAAGATTATAAGTGGCTTCCTGCTAGGGGCAGCACTACAGGGTTATGAGCCTAAATTCATTCTTCAAAAAGCTGGCCTGGGCGCGGACCTATTTCAGCAGCATGACAGGGATGTGAGCGGGTCAGAGCTACACAAATTATTGTCTGTGTTGGCGCAGGAACTGGATGACTCTTTCATGGGGTTCATGACGCACCCTACCAAATTGGCCATGGGGCATTTTATCGCACAGCAACTGGCGGGCAGTAAAACACTGAAAGATGTGATCAACGCCCGCACCCATTTCAGGGAAATTGTGAGAGATGATATTCATTTCGAGCAGAAGATTGACCCGGCTGACCATAGCTTCACCATTTCACTGAGCTGGGATTTAAGGCCAGAAGTGGATCATAGCCTTTTTTATTGGTATCGCCTTTGGCGGTTTTACCGGTCCTTCTGTCATGCCATTGGCCAGCGAATAAAATTAAAACATGTTGATTTTGCCGGGGCGGCTTCAGCCAATCTGACACAGGCCGATTATGATCTGTTTAACTGTGAGGTCCGTTTTAATCAGCCCGTGAGCTGCTTGTGCTTCGATAGCGGATATCTGGATTGTCGGGTGTTTAATCCGTTTGAAGAGCTTACGGAAGATGGTGATATTTTCACCATACCGGAAACAGAAGTCAGCTGGACAGGGCAGGTAAAAGCTATTCTGCTGGTGTTGCAGCAGCAGGATATATGGTGGCCGCCAATTGATAAAGTGGCCGAACATTTGCCAATTAACGCCCGTGCTCTGCGTCGGCAACTGGCCAGAGAAAATGAGACCTTCCTGTCTATTAAGGGGCAGGTGCGGCGTGAGCTGGCCTGTGAATGGTTAAAAGCTGTGGATAAACCTATTGCCCATATTGCTGAGCGTTTGGGCTATACTGAGCCCGCCGCTTTTTCACGGGCTTTCAAGCTATGGACAGGAAGCAGCCCGTCCGCTTACCGCGAGAAATATGCCAGAAAAACGTGATCTTCCCTCCCTGCTTAGTTTGGTCAAGTCTGTTAAGTGATTGCGGCCCGGTCAGTCATGGACCGTACCGATGGTACAGCTCTATAATTTGACCCAAGAGTGGTGGAACATACAGCAAAACACGGTTTTCCATGGCGGGGAGATAAAAATGAGTTTCATAAAAAATGGTATAAACAGACGGGATATACTGCAGCAAGGGGCTGCCGCAGGGGCGGCTTTGGCTGTGGCATCTACGTTTCGGAGCGGTAGGTTGCTGGCATCTGATACAGAGGTGATCGCTCGCACCCGATATGGTCGGGTACGCGGTGTTAACGAAAACGGTATAAACATATTCAAGGGAATCCCCTATGGAGAGGATGCAGGTGGTAAAGCGCGTTTCATGGCGTCCAGGCCTCCTTCAGCCTGGTCAGGTGTGCGGGATGCTTTGGTTTATGGAAACCGCGCCATGCAACATGCTGATGGTATTTTCTCTATAGGAACAGACATCGAAGAGTCCTCATTCAATCGCTATCAGGCTGAAATGATGAAGATTTGGAAACAGAAACGTGATCCAAGCCTGGAAGAAAGTGAAGATTGCCTTGTTCTGAATATATGGTCACCATCTCTTAGTGATAAAAAAGATCGGCCGGTTATGGTTTGGTTGCATGGCGGTGGCTTTAGGCGAGGCACTGGCGAGATGGATTTTATCAACTTTGCAAAGCAGCAGGATGTTGTTGTTGTTTCTATCAATCACCGCTTAAACGCCTTTGGGCACCTTTATCTGGCTGAGCTGGGTGGTGAACGCTATGCCCAATCCGGTAACACAGGTGTGCTTGATATTGTTGCTGCCCTGAAATGGGTGAAGGACAATATTGAGGAGTTTGGGGGTAACCCCGATAATGTGACAATTTTTGGCCACTCGGGTGGCGGGGCCAAGGTTTGCACCCTGATGGGAATGCCGGCAGCAAAGGGCCTGTTCCATCGTGGTATTGTTCAAAGCGGTCTGGTCTATCGCGGTGCGGAAAAGGCGGACGCAACCGAGGTTGCTGAACGAACCCTTTTTGAACTGGGTCTGAAACGGGATAGCCTGTCTCAAATCCATACTGTGCCAGCCAAAGCAATTCTGGCGGCGGCCACTGCTGCTGCAATGAAGCTGGGCGCTGTTCCTATGGATTTTGTGAGCATGTTATGGCCGGTGATGGATGGCGATACCTTGCCTGCGCACCCTTTTGATCCTGTCGCTACGTCAATATCTGCCAATATTCCGATGATTATTGGCACCACCGAATATGAAACCACCAATATGGTGCATGTGGCGGGTATGAGCACCCGTTATACGGATCATACGAAGGTGACTGCCGCCGAAAGCAGGGCGG
>JBNKGK010000420.1:0-2637 GCA_050289785.1 Kordiimonas sp. | reverse complement strand
CGGTTATCCGGGCAACGGCGCATCCAGCTTTGGAACGCCTGATCCTGCTCAGCGCTATGCTCGTCAGAGCGCTGATAGGCAAACCATGTTGCTGCCGCTTCCGAAACGTCATATTGCTCTGCGCCTTCCCGCGCTATGTTCACGCTATTCTCAGGCATTTTCGGTCATCCTGTATTTGTCGATAAAGGCCATCGCCCGCATCATGCTTTTCTCAACCGCGCTCACGCTGATGCAGAAATGAGCGGCAATTTCCTGATATTTCATGCCTTCCACCCGGTGCAGAATAAACACCTTCCTGCATTTGGGTGGCATGGCAGCAAGCATTTCCTGGAAGGCCTGAAAATCCTGCTTGGCTACCAGCGCTTGTTCCTGTGAGGGTTGTTCGCTCACCAGCGCTTCTTCCTTCAGGGGCATATGATCCCCGCGCTGGCGCACCGCAGCCTTGCGGCTTTTATCCCGCAGCAGGTTATGCGCCGCCTTGAACAGAAACGCCTGGGGATAGTCCATATGAATGATATCAGAGCGCTGCATTACATGGGCATAAAGCTCCTGCAGCATATCTTCCACTTCTTCGCCCGGCGGCAGGTGCCGCCTGATAAAGCTAACAAGGGCCACCTGATGCTGTTGCATCAGATGATGCAGGGCATGGCTTTCCGCCTGCTCGGGCGGTATGCCCGACACAGAAGGACGGAAAGAACCTGTGCCCTTCAGCTTCATATTCTGCAGCACCTCCAGAACCCCACTTTCCGGCCATTTTACCACAGGTGTTGGCGCACTAAAACCACCAGAGGTACACTTGGCCAACCTTGTATAACGTGGGCAAAAAATTTTACCTCACCTCACACATGTGATTTTTTGAGAAAGATTTAGCTATGCTTTTTAAGCGAAGCTGAGGCCGTAGCGGCTGGCGCAGATCAGCACAATATGGGCTTCTTTGGATTTTGGGGCGGGGTCTGTGATCTGTTCAAGCAGTTGCCGCTCATGCTGCTTCAGTACAAAATTGCCCATCAGATAAACACGAAGCTGCTCAAGGCAGGTGAAAACAGAAGGGGCTTTATCTGCCTTTTTCTGCTCTTTTTCCTGACGCAGAGCACCTGCCAGCGCCGTGGATTTCTTTCGCTCGGCCGCCAGATCACGGTCCAGCCGGTGCACTTCCCCCTCCAGATAGACCTCCTGACAGCTCATGGAGTGGCCCGCCCTTCCCCAATTCCCACATTAGTTTTGAAATATGGTTACCCGCTGCAGAAAAATGGAGCAGACGCAGCTATCAGGTCGGCAATGGTGGATTTTCAGGACGCATCCCCTATTCGCCAATGGTTGATCTATTGAATGACGGCAATGTCGTGGCTGGCACAGATGATGGCCATTCAGGCCGCAGCCATTGCATCCTGCAAGGCGGAGGCTCATGTTGTTGATGGGATAGCCGCTAACCCACGCTTCTGTGATTTTGATCCCCACACTCTTATCTGTGACCGTGAAGAAACAGAAAATTGCCTGACACAAAAGCAGGCCGCCGCAATGACAAAAATTTATCAGGGCCCGAAGGACCCTAAAACAGGCATTAATTGACTAAGAAACAATGTGTGATATCTAACTTACGACAATTTACACTTTTAAGGAGATATCAAAAGTTATACTGAAAGCCGAGGCCAAAGCTCCTCGGTGGCCCTTCCTGAAACACATTCAATCCAAAGCTGGCCTGCAAATTAATACCATACACATCATACACTGTACCGGCCAGGTTCTTGCCCCACACATACAATCTGTACTGGTTGTCAGACCCCATCTCCAGAGCCACCTGCGCATTCACCAGCCAATAGCCAGGCTGATAAACATCAGCATAATCCAGCCCGCCAGGAGTTGATGCCCCATTAAAAGCGCTAAAATATTGTTTGCTTTGATAAATAGCCTCGCCGTGCAGGATCAGTTCCCCCAGGCCGCCAAGCTCTCGCTCATAATCTGCTGCAAAGTTAATATTCCACACAGGGGCAGAAATCAGCCTGTTACCCGCGAGATCCAGCCCATTAAGTGCGAGCTCGACATATTCACTATCCAGATAGCCAAGCCCTGCTGACAAGGTAAAGCCATCAGCGAGCAAGGCCCAAGCCTCCAGCTCAAACCCCTTCACCTCTGCCTGCCCGGCGTTTTCAAGCCGTGTAGAGAGGCCTTCCTCATTAATAAGCTGCTGGTCTTTATAATCCAGGTAGAAAAGGGCACCATTCAGACGGGCCCGCTTGCCAAGCATATCCGCCTTGAAACCCAGTTCATAAGCATCCACAAACTCGGGCCTTGAATAGGCCTCCTCAAACGGCCGCGCCAGATAATAGCCGCCACCATCATAACTGCCACCCCGATACCCCCGGCTATAACTGGCATAAACCAGCGTTTCCTGATTCGGCTTGTAATCCAGCCCAATCTTACCGGTCAGTTCGGCTTCATTCGCTGTATAAGTAGGGCCAGAAGCAAGCGTATAGGGCCCGCCAAGGAAGTTTACCCCATCACTAAACCCATCAATATTGGTGGTGCCTTCTGTAATATTGCCCGGAATCAGGCTGCCCAAAGGTGTGCCATCATAACCAAGCTGCGACACATTCAGATAATCCAGCGAGATTTCATCCCATGTGTGGCGGAGGCCAA
>JBNKGK010000419.1:0-2638 GCA_050289785.1 Kordiimonas sp. | reverse complement strand
ATGAGCCAGCTTGTGCCCGCAGGCATCATCCCTTCCCGTGACCGGATGCACCAGATGACCTATCAGGCAATCGTGGAGAGGGGATAGTGTTATGAACAATCTTTTCTCGATCTCGGGTAAGGTTGCGCTCGTAACGGGTGCAACCCATGGTCATGGCCGGATGATTGCACAAGGTTTTGTCGAAAATGGTGCCAGGACCTATATTGCCTCCCGCACTGCAGATGAATGTGAAGAAGTGGCGCATGATCTCAGTCAGTATGGCCAGTGTATTGCTCTGCCAGGGGATGTCTCAACGGTTGAAGGGGCACTTGAACTTGCTCGCCTGTTTGCCGGGCAGGAAGAGAAACTGGATATATTGGTCAACAATGTGGGCCTTGGTGTTGGTGGCCCGTTTGAAAGCTTCCCGGAGGATGCATGGGATAAAGCCATCGACTTTAATATGAAATCACCCTTTTTCGTAACGCAGGCTCTTTTAGGGTCCTTGAAAAAGGCAGGGTCAGCGGATGATCCTGCCAGGGTGATTAACATGGCGTCTGTGGCAGGCCTCATCACGCCACCAGGCGGGCATATATATGGTGCTGCCAAAGCGGGGCTTATTCACCTGAGCCGGTTCATGGCTGGTAATCTGGCGCCGCATCACATCACGGTGAATGTGCTGGCTCCCGGTATTTCTCATACTCGAGCAACAGAGGCTTTGCTTGATGCCAGAGGAGATGAAATCATTAAAGGCTACCCTCTTGGCCGGATTGGCACACCTGAGGATATTGCGGGGGCAGCTATCTATCTGTCCTCTCGTGCCGGGGCCTGGGTCACAGCCACATGCTTGTCTGTTGATGGTGGGCGTGCAGGCACAGCGGGCTGGCAGTAAAGGAAAACAATCATGTATCAAAGTAAAACCATTGTTCTTGCCAAACGCCCTGAAGGAGAACCAAAATCTGAGAATTTCCGTCTGGAAACGCATCCAGTCAGGGAATTGCAGAAAGGGGAATTTCTCATCAAAGTTCTGTGGCTGTCTATGGACCCGTATATGCGGCCCCGCATGGATGACCGTGAATCCTACAAGAAGCCGGTGCCCATTGGCGGCATGATGCCCGGGGAAAGTGTGGGTGAAATTATCGCGTCACGGTCAGAACAGTATCAGGTTGGTGATATTGTGACAGCGTATACAGGCTGGCAGAGCCACCATATTGGCCGGGAGGGTGAAGCACAGTTGCGCAAGGTTAACCCTGCTGGCCTTTCTCCTACTGTGTTTCTGGGGCCAGCTGGCATGCCTGGCCGCACCGCGTATTTTGGCCTTTTGCGTGTTGGTATGCCAAAGGCAGGGGAAACCGTTGTGGTGTCAGCGGCCTCCGGTGCTGTTGGCTCTGTGGTTGGCCAGATTGCCAGATATTTGGGATGTTATGCTGTAGGTATAGCTGGCGGTGAGGAGAAGTGCCGTTATGTCACTGAAGAGCTGGGTTTTGATGCCTGTGTTGACTATAAAGCGGATGCCTTCCCTGCAAGGCTGGCCAGTGTCTGCGACAAGGGCATTGACGTTTATTTTGAGAATGTTGGTGGGGCTGTCACTCATGCGGTTGCCCCTCTCCTGAATAAGGGGGCCCGGGTGCCGGTTTGTGGTTTCGTCGCGACTTATAATGACATGGACAAAAGTGAAACACCTTTTGACGTGTTGGGGGCTTTGTCTGAACCTCCGGAGCATCGTTTCTTTCTGGTGTCAGAATGGAATGCTGAATATGGACCTGCCACAGAGCAATTGCTTACCTGGATTAAAGATGGTGTGATCCGCTACCGGGAAACGGTGACAGACGGTTTGGAGAACGCACCAAAAGCTTTTCTCAACATGCTCAGGGGTACCAACACAGGCAAACAGCTTGTCAAAGTCGCCTAACATTACAGTTGCGAATTATTGATGTGTGATTTTTTTGGCCAGGGCCGGATGAGTTCTTCGCCAGCCTGACCATGCAATGACATGTGCGGGGTAGATACGTTTTTGAGCCAGTTTATTGGCGACCAACACCACAAGAGGATTTACCTGCTTCAGGAAGCCTGTTTCATCAATCACAAGCACGGCATCGTCTGATAGAACCTCAGGTTCATACTCCCGCACAATATCCCGCAAGGCATCTGTATTCCATTGGCACCGCTCCAAAGCACGCTGCTATCCCCGGCGACTTCCGCACGGGACCAACCTGTCCGACGACAGTCCAGGCCCAGTAAATCTTCTACAAAATGACCCGCTGAAACTGCTACACGCTTATGGCGGAACAAGTTATTTTAGTTTGCTCTCAAAGATTCATAGGGTGTTTTTCCGTTGCGAGCGCCGTGAGGTCTGGCACAATTGTAAAACTCTTCCCATTCCGCCGGCTTTTCTTCCAAGTCGACATCATCTTTATACGACATTAGTTGATAAAACTCTTGCTGATCGGAGCGGTGCGACCTTTCAACTTTGTTCATCGTGTAATCCTCCATGCAATTCAATTTACACGAAGAGCCTCACGAGTTTCTACAATTCCTACATTATGTTGAATGAGCGAGGCTTCATTAGTCCAGCAGGTCACATAGGTTGTTTCTCGGCAAGGGCTGAGCCAAGAGAATTTGGTGTCAGGTTTGGTGCCGCTTTTAAGTGCCCGTCAGCTAC
>JBNKGK010000418.1:0-2658 GCA_050289785.1 Kordiimonas sp. | reverse complement strand
GCTTAAACGCTCTGAACTGCAGGCAGACATGCCAGACCCCATCATGCTGGAGGTGTTCAACAATCTCTTTATGTCTGTCGCAGAAGAAATGGGGGCTGTGCTCGCAAAGACCGCTCATTCCGTGAACGTGAAAGAACGGCTGGATTTCTCCTGCGCTGTTTTTGATACCCTCGGCAACCTGATTGCCAATGCCCCTCATATGCCCGTGCACCTGGGCAGCATGGGCGCCAGTGTTGAGGCCATTGTTGCCGCAAATCAGGGCACCATGAATCCCGGTGACGTGTTCATGCTGAATGACCCTTATGCAGGCGGCACCCACTTACCTGACATCACGGTTATCACCCCCATTTTCATGGGTGAGGCTGCGAAGCCCCAATTCTTTGTGGCCTCCCGGGGGCACCATGCAGATATTGGAGGCATCACGCCGGGCTCCATGCCTCCCTCATCAAGCCATATTGACGAAGAAGGCATTCGTTTCAGCAACTTTCATCTGGTGAAAGAAGGGAGCTTTCAGGAAAGTGCCCTGAAACAGGCCCTCACTTCCAGCCCCTACCCTGCCCGGAACATCAGCCAGAATATTGCAGACCTGAAGGCACAGGTTGCCGCCAACGAGCGTGGTACCCAACAGGTGACAAAACTGGTGGCAGAGTTTGGCCTGAATGTGGTGGATGCCTATATGCAGCATGTACAGGATAATGCTGAAGAAGCGGTGCGCCGTGTGATCGACAAGCTGGCCGATGGCCACTACAGCTATCCGATGGATTGCGGCGCCGAAATCAACGTCGCGCTGCGCGTTGATAAAGCAAAACGCGAGGTCACTGTTGATTTCACCGGCACTAGTCCTGCCCAAGCAAATAATTTCAATGCGCCACTGGCCATCACCAAAGCCGCTGTGCTTTATGTTTTCCGGGTACTCACGGGCTCAGACATCCCCCTGAATGCCGGATGCCTGAAACCAGTACATATCATTGTGCCGGAAGGCTGTATGCTGAACCCTGCACCACCAGCAGCTGTGGTGGCTGGCAATGTGGAAACTAGCCAGGCTGTTACCAATGCCCTGTTTCTGGCAGCAGGGGCCATGGCCGCATCTCAGGGTACCATGAATAACCTGACCTTTGGCAACGACAGCTATCAATATTATGAAACCATTGGCGGCGGCACAGGCGCAGGCCCCGGCTTTGATGGTGCTTCTGCCATCCAATCCCACATGACCAACAGCAGACTGACTGACCCCGAAGTGCTGGAATGGCGCTATCCCGTACGTATTGAGGAATTTGGCATACGAGAGAATAGCGGCGGTGCAGGAGAGTTTCATGGAGGCAACGGCATCACCCGCTCCATACGCTTCCTTGAGCCTATGGATGTTGCCATTCTCTCCGGCCACAGAAACATTGCTCCGCCGGGCCTCTGGGGCGGTATGCCAGCAAGAACCGGTGAAACCACCATTACGCGAACTAATGGTGAAATTGATACACTGGAAGCCTGTGATCAGGCCAGTATGAACTCAGGCGATATGGTAACTGTTAACACCCCCGGCGGCGCTGGTTATGGCCTATCAAGGAAAAGGCGACTTGACTCTGATCGGCGACTTGACTCTAATCAAAAGAGCCGAATGCAAAGCCTGATACAATCAGGACACGATTAGGAGGTCATGATGACAAAACATCCATTATATCTTGTTGCTGTTGATGGCAGCGAGTGGGGCAACAGAGCGGTCGCCCACGCTGTTCAGATGGCACAACAAACAGGCGCACGAATAAAGCTGATCACAGTTATCCCATGGTCTGGTTACCAACCCCTTTCTGTGGAAGAAATGGCGTATCGCCCCCTTGCCAAAGAAGATGAGGAAAAGAGAGCCCAAACCGAAATTCTGGATCCTTTGTTAGAGAAATATCAGGATAGTGGCGTTGCCCTCTCAACGGCTATCGAATGGGGACATCCGGTTGATGTCATTCAGCACACCGCAAAAGCAGAAAAAGCCAAACAGGTTTATCTGGGAAGAAGAGGTCGCTCACGTGTTGCAGACCTCATTCTAGGCAGTGTTGCTAATTCCCTTACACACTCTCTCGGGGTGCCCATTGTTCTGGTTCCATAGAGCGGGCACGCTCTTCTCTAGCTGCCTGTTTTGCCTTATGTTCAGCAATAAGGGCAGCCATAATATTCAGCAGTACTTTTGGTTCCACCGGTTTTGATTGATACCCATCCATACCGGCATCCAGAAACTTGTCTCGGTCGCCATCCAGAGCATGAGCTGTAAGCGCCAGAATGGGTATGTGCCCTACGGGCCCGACAAGAGAACGAATGAGCGCTGTTGCCTCCAGGCCATCCATAATGGGCATGGTAATGTCCATGAGAATAACATCATAGTTTGGGTTTAGCTGAACGGCTCTCACCGCTTCCTGCCCGTTATTAACAACTTTCACCCTGTGACCAAAATTCTCTATAGTTTTTCTAAAGACCATCTGGTTCACTGGGTTATCTTCAGCAATTAATACTTTCCATGGCTCTGCTTCAACAGGGACTTCAGAGTTAGTGACTGAGTGGCTTGCCTGCTCTGGCTGCTGGGAAGAAATTTTAACAGGAATAGACACTTCAAACGTCGTGCCTCTGCCTACAGTGCTCTCAACTTTGATATCCCCATCAAATAGCTCAACAAGC
>JBNKGK010000417.1:0-2665 GCA_050289785.1 Kordiimonas sp. | reverse complement strand
CACAGAACCCGGCGGATATAGCCTGAACGGACTGCACAGTTAACCCTTCAGGCCTTTATATTCTATACTTCAAAATCCATCACAACAGGCGCATGATCTGAGGCCTTTTCCCACCCGCGCACCTCACGCAGCACTTCCATGGATTTTGGCGCATCTTTCAGGCTGGGGCTTACCCAGATATGATCAAGCCTGCGGCCCTTATCCGCTGCTGACCAGTCCTTCGCGCGATAAGACCACCAGCTATAAAGCTTCTCTGGCAGCGGCTTGAATTGGCGCATGACATCCACCCAGCCGTGGGCATCCATCAGCCGTAGCATGGCATCCGTTTCCACCGGTGTGTGCGAAACAACTTTTAGAAGCGCCTTATGGTTCCACACATCCTCTTCATACGGAGCGATATTCAGATCACCGACAAGGATGGTGGGGTCTGTTAATTCGCGGGACCATTCTATCATTTCATCCACAAACTGCAGCTTGTGGGCAAATTTATCATTGGTTTCGGGGTTTGGCTCATCGCCCCCTGCGGGCACATAGAAGTTTTGCACCACAGGCCCCCCGGCTAGCTTAACGGCCACATGGCGGGAATCACCCTTTTCACACCAGTCTGTGCTGTAGCTGGCATCGAACGGAATGCGTGATGCTGTGGCCACCCCGTGATGCATTTTCTGGCCCTTAATCGCCAAGTGTGGCAAACCGACCTCTTTAAAGAAGTCTGCCGGAAACAGATCATCATGCACCTTGGTTTCCTGCAGACATAAAACATCCGGCTTATAGGTTTTGACCAGCTTTTCAACACTCTCGAGGCGCGCTCGCACCGAGTTAATATTCCACGTAATTAGCCGCATACACGCCTTCCATCACCACTAAACACTAAAAAACAAGAAAGCTGTTACCTAAAATGCCAATAGGCCAGCGCCCTTTTTCAAACAATTGGAATCGCAGTACAAAGGGATGATCATCCTCCGCCCCCGCCAACGCCACCAGAGTAGCATGGTAAAGCGCCTGAATGGCGGCGCCATAAGCGGCCTGCACAAAATTATCGTCAGAAATGCGCAGGTCTTCCGCCGCTTCATCCACAGCCGCCTCTATAGCTTCAGATACCGAACTGACAACATGGGTCATCACCAATTCCAGCGTGTTTTCATCCAGAATGGCGAGCACATCGTCAGTGAGCGACGCTCTCAGCTGTTCTTCTGCTTCCCAGGCGGGACTGTTATAATCTGTGTTCTCAGCGGCGGCGGCCGCATCTTCCCAATCAGGCACAAAGGCTGGGTCAGCATCTGGAAAGCCGAGGGCTTCCGAATATTGGCGCGCTAAAGCCGCTGATTCACCGTCTGCCATTTCACCAAGCATACGGTACCAGCGCACTTCCTGCGCCAACGCCAGAAAGGGGGCAACGGCCCTTAAGCTCGGGTATTCCTCAAACAGATCATCAAGATTTTCTTCTGGCTCAGACACGCCGCTATGCTCCTAAAACTCTCTCAACAGGCCTAGCGGTCAGAAGCAACAGGTGCAAGAGAAAGTTAAAGGAAATATCTCAGTATCGATTAGCACGCCTGCGGGAAAGGCCCCTGGGATCTTTAAATTTCCAGAGGTTTTCATCCAGCGTCAGGTTCTCTTCGGGGTTTGATAGCTCCACAAAAGTAATGGCTCCCTGCGCATCCTTCACTGCCCAGGATTGCAGCGTAAGGGCGTCACCCTTTGTCGCCGATTTCTTGAAATAGATAGTGATTTCGCCCATTTCCGGCTGATCCACATCATGGGCCGAAAGGGCAATCAAATCTTCAATGCCCGCTGGCGCCAGTTGAATGTTGGCGGCCACACTGGCTAAATCCGTTGATTTACCGAGAAGCGCACGCAGCGGTGTGTCTTTCACCGGCCAGCGGCTCACCTGCCCCACTTCATAATCCACAAAATTCAGCGTTTTGCCATCAGCCACCACCAGAAAGGGGGTATCATCCGTGTAATCAAAGCGCACATGGCCGGGCCGGGCCATATAAAGCGTTCCCTGAGTGAGCGTGCCATCAGGTGAGCTTTGAATAAAATCAGCCTTCAGGTTTTGCACCGTATCCATATAATGCTGCACCTGTGCCAGCGCCTTTAAGGAATTATTTTCCGCAACGCTTTGCTCTTCCACGGGGGGCAAGGCTGCTTCTTCTGCGAACACTGCCGAGGCTGGCATGAAGCCAAGTGATGCTGATACCAGCAAGCTTTTGAAAAAAGTCACAGTCTGGCGTCTTTCTCTTAAAATTCTTCTTGTTCAGGGGCCAGAACTTCACGCTGCCCCTTATGGTTTGGCGCGCTGATCACCCCTTGTTCTTCCATTTCCTCAATGAGCGACGCAGCCTTGTTATAACCGATTTTCAGGCGGCGCTGGATATAGCTGGTTGACGCCCGCCTGTCTCTGACCACAACATCCACCGCCTGGTCATAGAGGCTGTTCTCACTATCACCCGACCCAGATGGACCGGGGATGAATGGGCTGTCAAAACCCTCTTCAGGTTCTTCTGTCACGGAGGATAGATAATCAGGCGCACCCTGTTTTTTCAGATGGGTGACAATATCTTCCACCTCTCCATCAGAGACAAAAGCGCCGTGCACCCGCGTGATACGCCCACCACCAGCCATGAAAAGCATATCACCCATGCCCAAAAGCTGTTCCGCG
>JBNKGK010000416.1:0-2666 GCA_050289785.1 Kordiimonas sp. | reverse complement strand
TGCCGGAACACACCAGCATATTGTTCATAAAATCAATGACTCTAAGGGCGCTTGCATGTCCCGTAATATCCACCACAACATCCGCATGCGCTGCGCTGCCATCAGGGTTGATCACACTCACGCCGCCATCTGTGGCCACGGCAATGGTGGGGTAGGGCAGGCCAGTAACGGGGTCTATTTCCGCGCCGGGAAGCGTGGTTATGGCAACGTCATTTGCCTCTTCACTCACAATATTTTGGGAAGAAACTGTATACGACACACCTGCCGTATTCCGGCCCGCTATATTAGTGCTGCGCTTTTTATATGCTGATGTGGAGAAGAATGCTCCTGCATCTGTCAGGAAATCAATAAGCAGCAAACCGGTGGTATTTGTACCGCCAATACATAGAAGCCCGTTCGATATAGCCGCAGAAGTCAGGTTGCTTCCGCTACTTATGTGATGCCCTGCTCCATTTTCAAACACCATCCACATAGGCACTCCGGCCGCGGTGGCATCATAAATCGTCACGGTATCTATTTCCGCCACAATCAGCGCCACCTTGGGGAATTTGCGGGTGGCCCCACGGGTGGCTGTGTTCAGCGTTTCATTATACCAGCTTGTGCGCCTACCCCTGTGCCGCCAGGCCCCGCCATCACTATCCTTTGTGGTGTCATACAAAAACACATCCACAATGTTGGCGGAAGAGGCCACAATTTCCGCCATCTCATCCAACACCATCTGCGGCGCAGAAACCGTGCTTGTGAAGGTGGCCTTTTGCTCCGTATCAATGGATAAAGCTGTGGTTGTTCCGTTTGTATCCAGCCTGAAGCCGCCATCACCAAACCCAACCATCCGCACAGCAGGCACCACACTCGTGCCATCCCATCCGTCAAGCGTAAGAAGCGCGCCAGAAGCTGGACCACTAGTGTTACCAATTTTGAGATTAGCGCCCCCTGCCCCTGTTATTGTAAGAGCATTGTAAAGACTAACACTGTTTGCAAAAACAGAAGCGCCATCCGCCTTCCATGTTTGGCAAAGGGTACCATTAGCGGTAAGAACCCTCAGTTCCTGGCCAGTGGTGTTAGATAAAATGGACGCTTTGCTTTCCGGGTTTAACTCGCCACCAAAATGGATACCAAAATCCTGGGAGACCCCTGACCCTATTAAATGGAGGAAGCCACCTGTAGGCAAAGCATCATCCCCCACGACCAGGGTGCCACCAGCAAATTTACCTGCTCCGGCAAATGTGGCAGATTTATCAGCATTCAGCGTGAGCGCCAAGTCCATAGGATCAGCTGACAACTGACTCGGATGAACATAAAAGTTTAAGCCCATTACATCATTATCGATACTCTGCTGAACCGCAGCTATGGCTGCCCGAGGTGAAGAACCTCCCCCACCTCCTGCAGGCGTCCAACCTATGGCACCATAAACCAAGCCGTTTACTGGCGTTTGTTCTGCCGCACTGATATGAAATGCAACACCATTATTTCCCTGAGCTGTGAATACATCAGCTCCCGATACACCATTCACTCGTCCAGCAAAAGAAGCAGCATGGGTTAACGGGTCAAGTGTAAAGGCCTGCACGCCCTCAACTGTCAGCGCCAAATCACCGCCAGCATTTTCAACCAGCCATTCAACACCGGGCGTGGTGGAATTAAGGGCGATTTTGGCAAAATCAGATCTAATGGACTGGAAATAGCCACCAGAGATTATATCACCACCAGCATTTATAGTGTCATTAGAGGTAATATTAGCGGCATTAGAGATGTTGTTACCCTGGAAGTTCCACGCACTGAAACCATTATACTCCAATATCCATGCACTATCCTTACGGAACACTATTTTGTTAGGAGCGGTTGCATGGCTCTCGGCATACATTAAAAGGTTAGCACCATTATTTAATGTACTACCACCTGATAGCGTTAATAAAGAAGATGTTACTCCCCTTCTCAGGTCACTGACACCGGTAATGATATTGGTGCCAAAATTCCAGGATAATGCGCTCTCATCCCAGCGAAGCCTTTCCATTGAACTCGACATGAAAAGTATATCATTCGCTTCAGTGGCGTGACTTTCACCACGCAAGCGTATATTAGCGCCTAAATTCCATGCAGAACCGCCTGACATCCCTATATCATTAACAGACGTACCTCTAATGATAGATGGTAAATGATACGCAACTGTCCCCTGAAAATTCCAATGATTTGCGCTGTGGTCCCAATTTAGTTTCGTGCTACCTGCAGCAAAAAAGGCAACATCATTCGCAAAAGAAGAATGAGCGGGCCCATAAAAACGAGCAGCTCCCCCTTGTGATGACGTAATACCGCCTGAGACAGTCAGAGTTTCCGTGTTGGCATCTATAGTTATAGTATCGCCTGATAAAACAAGGTCAGTTCCAATTCGTACTTCCCCTGCAAACGTTGCGCCGCCATCTTTGATGAGCACGCCGTCTATGGTCACGCCCGCGCCTGGTGTTACCTCGGTAATCACATCAGCGGCTTCTGTGGGTGACAGCAGAAAATCGGCCGTGACTGTGCAATAAACCTTCTGGTTACCGGAAAGGCTGATGGCGCTTGCCCCGGTTTTCGTCAGCGTACCATCCACCAGCGTTTCATGCACTGTGGTGCGCTGCAGCACGCCGCCAGCGGCCAGTGTGCCGGTTCCAATTTCATAATTATCGCCA
>JBNKGK010000415.1:0-2708 GCA_050289785.1 Kordiimonas sp. | reverse complement strand
CCATGCTTTTGTGCATGAGGCTATCAAACTGGCACCGGGTTATGGCAAGGGGCATGGTCCGCTGGGCCATGCCAGAGTGGATGTGAGGCAGCTTTAGTGGAGCTATTTTACCGTAAAAAAGGCGAGGGAGAGCCGCTCATCCTGCTGCACGGCCTGTTTGGGTCTGCCGATAATCTCGGCGGTATTGCCCGCATTCTGGAAACGGACTATCAGGTTATTTCCGTGGACATGCGGAACCATGGCCGTAGCCCCCATGATCCGGTCATGAGCTATGAAGCCATGGCTGATGATATCGTTGAGTTAATGGATAAAGAGGGCATTGCCAGCGCCTATGTGTTTGGCCATTCCATGGGCGGCAAGGCAGCGATGGAGCTAGCCCTGCGCCATGGGAACAGGGTGAAAAAACTTATTGTGGGGGATATTGCCCCAGTTCAGTATGAACGACATCATGATGACATTTTGAGGGGCCTGCAGGCTGTAGTTGAAGCAGCTCCACAGAGCCGAAAGGAAGCAGAAAATGTACTGGCCTCCTTTGTTTCTGAGCCTGATATCCTGAGCTTTTTACTGGCAAATTGGCGTCGGCAGGAGGATGGCAGTCAGGGGTGGCGGCTGAACCTTGATGCCCTGGTGGCGGATTATGATCATATTATTGCGGGTAACGGGGCAGGTCTTTATGAAGGCCCTGTCCTTTTTTTGCGTGGCGGAAAGTCGGGTTATATTAAATCCGAGCATAGGGACTATATCCTGCGCCTGTTCCCGAATGCGTCTGTGCGCACAGTGGAAGGAACAGGCCATTGGCTTCATGCCGAAAAACCCGATACAATAGCCCGGCTAGTAGGGCGGTTTTTATCTGAGTGATATGTACAGAGTGAAAATGTTAGTCAAAATCTTTGTTTCTCTTTCCACCGTTTTTTGGGCGGCGGTTTTTCCTGCTGCCGCTCAGGATGAGCGAGAGCTGCTGTTGCAGTTTAAATCTGAGTTTCAGAATAGTGTTGAAGGAGAAAATATCCCCGGTGCAGCCTATGCCATAGTGAAAGACGGTCGGGTGATCGCAAAACGCACTTACGGTGTGCGCGCGAAGAAAGACCCGCAACCGGTAACTACCCGCACTGTTTTCCGGGTGGCATCTGTTTCCAAAACATTTGCTGCGGATTTGGCGGCTCTGTTGATGGCAGAGGGCAAGTTCACTCTGGATACACCTGTCACACAATATGTGCCAGAACTGCGTTTTCGTGAGGCCGGGTTTGAAAAAAAACTGAGCGTGCGCCACCTCCTAAGCCATAGCGCCGGTTTCATGCCTAACTCTTATGACACCATGGTAGAGGATGGCTGGCCAATGGACAAAATATTGCCTCGGTTCAAACAGCTTAGGCCAATCTGTCGGCCCGGCAACTGCTATGGTTATCAGAATGTTTTGTTCAGTTTGATCCAGCCGGTGATCGAGGAGAGTACAGGCAGCGGCTATGAGATGTTGTTAGCAGAGCGTTTATTTAAGCCGCTTGATATGCATTGGGCTTCTGCTGGGTATCAGGCTTTTATGAATGCGGACGACAGAGCCGCGCCCCATGTTCTCACACGTTCTGGTCTCAGGCAGGTACGGGTAAGCCCTGATTATTATCTGATGGCACCTGCCGCAGGTGTAAATGCCAGCATCGAGGATATGGCCAAATGGCTGATCGCCCAGATGGGTTATGCCCCTCAGGTTTTGCCAGAGCAGGTGCTGGATGCGGTCACCGTCAAGCAGATCAGAACAAAACGGGAGCTGTATAAACGCCCCTGGCGGCCAGTGCTTTCCAATGCCCACTACGGCCTTGGCTGGCGTTTGTATGATGCTGATCAGGGTGAGATTATTATGCACGGCGGCGCGGTGGCCGGGTTCCGTAGTGTGATTGCTTTTTCCAAAGAGCTGAATATGGGGTTGGTGATGTTGATGAATGCAGACACGCGCCTCACGGAAGAACTGGCAGCGGGGTTCTGGCAGGCTGTTTTTTCTTCATTGCCTCAATAGGTTGAAAGTCGCTGATTCGCCGGAATCTTAGCGATGAAACGCTACTTTTCTCTGTGTCCCAGTAATCAGATTCTAGGCTTATCAAGCCTTCCATAATTCCCCAAAAGAAATTCATTGACTGTTAAAAGATTTACGCTAGGTTCGCGCCCGGAACTTCCCCCGACTGGGAAGCTGCTGTCTGTAAGGTCGGCAAAAACTTTGGGACACGCCTCCCCAACGAGGCGCTAGCTATCTGGAAGGATAGAGATATGACAAAACCTACTACTGCGCCTCTGCGCCCAGAATTTAGCTCTGGTCCATGCGCTAAGCGTCCAGGTTGGGCCTTGGATGCACTTCAAAACGCTTCACTTGGGCGTTCTCACCGTTCTAAGCCAGGCAAAGCCAAGCTTAAATACGCTATTGATAAAACACGTGAAATCCTTGGCGTTCCCGAAGATTACCGTATTGGTATTGTGCCCGGTTCTGATACAGGCGCTGTTGAAATGGCTCTGTGGTCGCTTCTTGGTGCGCGCGGTGTTGACCTGCTGGCATGGGAAAGCTTTGGTAGCGGCTGGGTGAGCGACGTTGTTAAACAACTGAAGCTGACAGATACACGCACCATTGAATCCGGTTACGGCGAACTGCCTGATCTGACACAGGTTGATACCGACCGTGATGTTGTGTTCACCTGGAATGGTACCACTTCTGGTGTGAAAGTGCC
>JBNKGK010000414.1:0-2708 GCA_050289785.1 Kordiimonas sp. | reverse complement strand
CCAGTTTTTCAATAATGTTCATGGCACTAAACCTTTTCTTCTTTCACCCGAACATAGGACGACCAGAGGTCTGGCCGGCGTATCCGAGTTAACTCTTCAGCTTTATTGCGTCGCCATTCAGCGATGCGTCCATGATGCCCACTAAGAAGCACCTCTGGTATTTCCAGACCTTCCCAAACCTGGGGTCTGGTATAGTGCGGATACTCCAGGAGCCCGCTCTCAAAACTTTCTTCCACCAGTGTTTCGCTAGCACCCATAATACCGGGCAACAAGCGTATCACCGCGTCCAACATCACCAGTGCGGCGGGTTCCCCGCCAGAGAGAACAACATCTCCCACACTGATTTCTTCCACCTCGCGGGCCTCAAGAACGCGTTCATCCACACCTTCGAAGCGACCGCATAACAGCGTAACACCACCAGCTTCCTGCCAGCGCCGGGCCTCTGCCTGATCAAACCTGCGCCCACGCGGGCTAAGGTAAACCAGTGGCCATTTTGGGTCAGCTTCTGCTTTCGCAGCGTCAATCGCCTTACCCAAAATATCAGCGCGGAGCACCATCCCTGGGCCACCGCCAGCCGGGGTATCGTCCACCGAGCGGTGCTTATCGCTCGAAAAATCGCGAATGTCCAGCGTTTTTAACGCCCATTTTCCCTCATTTAACCCCTTCCCCGCGAGGGAATGCCCAAGCACCCCCGGAAACATCTCGGGAAAGAGGGTAAGGAGCTGCGCTGTAAACAGGGGTGCGCTCATACTGCACCCCCATTTTCCTCACCTGTTTCAGCCTCATTATCCCGCTCGCTCACCTGGGTTTTCAGCCACTCAGCGAAAGCGATCATTACCCTGCCCCCGCTGATATCCACCTCAGGTACATAAACCTTCCTGAAGGGGATAAAGGCATGGCGCCCCAGGCCTTTCACTGCCGTATTCAACACCAGTTCGAGAAGGTCATCCGCGCCGTAATTTTCCACCGCCCGCACAAAGCCAATTTCCGTGCCATCAACATCGTGCGCGACCAACCCTATCAGATCAGCCAGATAATATTCATCGTCATCATCTGACACCTCAAGAGCCTCACGCGGCACATAAAGCTTTAACCCCTTTAGGGCCATGGCGTCTTCTCTGGAGGAGACATCCCCGACCTTAACGATAAAGCCTTCTTTAGAATCACGCTTGCGGTTGACCTTGACCATCGGGCCATTAGGACCGCGGTGGAGGCTGGGGTAGGAGAAAATAGCATCAGGATCATCGGTGAAGGATTTCAGGCGCACGTCGCCATGCACGCCGTGGGAGCCCGCAAAAGCCCCCACGCAAATCCATCCGTTTTCCACACCACGCTGGCGGCGTTCACCTTCGGCATCAACCATTTTTTACACCCCAGGCCAAACATGGCCACGGGTCATTCCCGGCGAAGGGCAAAGCCCTAAGGGAAAGGAATCCATTCAGACCACGCTTGTTTCCGCTATGGATTCCCGCCTGCGCGGGAATGACGGAGAGAGCCAACCATAATGGCCCTCGCGCCACAAACAGCCTTACTCAGCCGCGGCTTCTTCTGCAGGGGCTTCTTCAGCTGGAGCCGCTGCCGCAGCAGCAGCTTCTTCAGCTTTCTGCTTTTTCTCTTCTTCACGTTCCAGAGCTTTCTGGCCTGGCTTCGCTTTATTTGGGTTGCTGCGTGTTTTAGCAGGCAGAATATCCGCAGCTTCCAGGAAGCGAGCAATACGATCAGTTGGCTGTGCGCCCTGACCCAGCCAGTGCTGAACGCGCTCCAGATCAAATTTCACGCGGTTTTCATCACCTTTTGGCAACATTGGGTTATAGATACCGATTTTTTCGATGAAGCGGCCATCACGACGAGCGCGTGTGTCTGCCACAACGATACGGTAATAAGGACGCTTTTTCGCGCCACCACGAGCCAAACGAATTGCTACTGCCATGTTAAATTCCTTTCAATAGCTCGAAGAAAAGTCCCTCGCTTTGCTCAGTGTGCTTTTCTTCATTTTACATATGACGTTAAACAGCCTCGGGTCGACCCTTCGCCTGTTTAACAATTATTTTCTGCATATTTTCGATCTTACGGTCGAAAATATGCCGTACTCATCAGCCTGATCCGCTCACAGAGCCACCTCTAGGGCGGATCAGTCCGTATTTTTCCGGGTAAAAGACACCGACCCGAATGGTGAGTGACTTATGCCCGAGTATTGCCCCGGCAATATCTTCCAAATTTCTCGTCTCTATTTATTTAGAGAACAGTTTATCAAACCCCGGAGGCAGAGCACCGCCCATACCACCCGGCATCATTGGCATCCGGCCACCTTTGCCCATACGGGACATTTTCTTCATCATCTTGGCCATCTGCATATGCATTTTCAGAAGCTTGTTCACTTCAGGCACACCAACACCCGCCCCCGCAGCGATGCGTTTCTTGCGGGAGGCATTAATCACCTGAGGTTTTTTCCGTTCCTGCGGCGTCATAGACCCAATAATAGCTTCCTGACGCTTGAATATCTTGTCATCCACACCGGACTGGTTCATCGCAGACTTTATCTTGCCTACGCCAGGCAACAGGCCGAGCACGCCTTTCATGCCGCCCATTTTCGCCATCTGCTGAAGCTGAGACCGCATATCCTCAAGGTCAAACTCGCCCTTGGCCATTTTCTTGGCCATTTTCTCGGCGTCTTCTTCCGCAATGGTTTCTGCCGCTTTTTCAACAAG
>JBNKGK010000413.1:0-2713 GCA_050289785.1 Kordiimonas sp. | reverse complement strand
TCTCTTTTCAGGAACTGTGGGTCTTCGTGATTTTCCCCCAGCCGGGCACCCAGATTGATACCCAGTTCCCTGACAACACCAGCCACCATTGATGTTCCGCCCCGTGCAACGCCCATAATCACAACTGTTTTAGGGACACTGTGGTTTGGTTCACCGATGAGAAAATGGTGTTTTGACATTTTTTACGCCTTGAAAAAAAGATCAATCAAATTACTAATGGCCAGTATCGTAAGTCACCTTCCTTAGTCAAGTTTCAGATAACTCACCTAATGTGGTTTAAGCTGATATTAAACTGCTGCGTGGATCAAAAATCATAGCCAAAGAAACGCCAGGCCGCACTTGGGTATAGTGGGAAGTGTCCGGCTTTATATTGTGCAATATATTTTGCATTCTGGTTTTGGGGTATCGCTGGTGGGTTTATATCTTTCTTGTGAGTACGTTTATCCAAACCGAAGAAAGTGCCGATTTGAGCAAGATATTCATCAGGGTTATCGCAAAAGTCTTCATAACGCACAATCATGCATTTCTCATTCAAGGCTTTCAGCGCCTCTGAATAACAGGTGTGCCAGTGCAGCATGACATCCCTAATTGTTGTTCTCGCCCATTTCATCGTTGCAAGGCCTGATGCCCGGGGATCGCGGGTAACAATGATGAACCCTGCCTCCGGAAACAGACTGCGCAAAAAGGGAATACGTGTCACATTTGGGGGGGATTTCTCTAGCAATATGGGAGACGTGCCCTGCATGTATGGCGCCCAGGCTATAAGCATATCCCGCGCAAGTTTTTCTGCGGCAGCAGGATCTGTTACCGGGGACATACGCATAATGGCATCAAACCCGAACAATCCAGGCCCGCCAAAGGCTGCTTCGGATGGTGTAACATTTTCCAGGAATTGGCCTTCATTTTCAGGTACATCCGCCCGCAGAATGGACACATCAAAATGATAGGCGATATGGTTTTCAAGCAGGGTGGTGCCACTTCTGTGCAATCCTGCAATAAAGAGAGGTGTTACATTTGGTGCTGTTGAGGGTTCTGCAGGGATTTCATCATATTTGGCACGTGGGTCAACACCAATGTCATAGCCTATTGTTGCGTGCAGGGCTTTAAATTCTTCGTAGTTTCCATCTCGCAGAAGAGCGGCGCATTGCTGTATGGTCTCTGTTATCTTGTCACGGTCATGAAGCACGGAAAGTCCTCTTTTTTATTCACAAAGAGAAATATTGCATGAAGCACTGTCCTGCAAGTTCGGAAGTCATTAAATTGGCTGTGTTCGCTATTGACCCCACACTTTCAAGCCCTGTAAATGACCATAGCAAGCATCAGGATGAAAGATCAAAAAGGAAAACAGCATGTCGGGCCCTAATAAAAAAATAGCTTTGCTGTTTCGTACCCATGTTTTTGATGAGATTGTTCTGGATAATTATCGTCATCTTGTGGCACATGCCCCTAAAAATGTGGACGTGTTTTTTCTGTGTGACGAAACGGCGGGCGAGCTTGTTGTGCCGGACGATGTGCGAAAATTCAGTCACACTAAAGAGTTTTCCAGACAATATCGCCTGTTAAATTTCTTACCTAATAAGCATTTATGGTATAACGGTGATTATCCCTTTTACTTTTTCTATGATGCCTATCCGGCTTATGACCTGTATATGATGGTTGAGTTCGATGTGTATTTTACAAACAAGGCAGTGAAAGCTTTTTATAAACATATTGTTTCCACGGATGCCGATCTGCATGGTGTCTATTTCAAGGAAGCAGCAAAGGCGTGGATATGGCGACAGGCTGCATCGGCTTTTAACGCTACCGTCTATCAGATATTTGGGCCAGTGATTGGCTTGTCCAACAGGGCTGTTGCTCGCCTTTATATGAAGCGGGTTCTGCAAACACAAAGGTATCAGAATTGTGAGGTTTCTGTTTGGCCAAACTGTGAAGCCTTTATACCAACAGAGGTGGTGGCTGCGGGGTTCAGTGTGGACTCTCTGGACCAAAGCCTGAAAATAGCCCCGGGCTTTTTCGGTGCCAAAAAGCTTATTCTGGCGGACAGTTTGTCACGTGATGAAAATAATGCACAAATTAGACACCCGGTTTTAAACAGGGAAGCCTTCCTGCCAAAATTGCGCCGTATTGCGGGGCAAAAGTCTCTGCCGGAGTTTTTGCAGGACCGTCCTCGGTTGGTGGAGATTGCCAGATCTTTTGATGAAGCTGAAGTCAGAGCCCGCTTGGGGCCTATTATGAAAAAAGAAGCGCTCCATAATTTTATTGAATTTCTAAAAGTGGCTCCCTGAGCCTGGAGCGTGCCTTTCAATTCTTTTGTATGGAGTGGCATTTCTTTGGGAAATGACTGTATTTTGAAAAAAAATTCCAAAATAAGCAAAATTTTACCCCTGAATAAGAAAAAATATTTTCCATTTAGGTTCTTCTTGCGTTAAATGGACCTAATCTTTATGTAAAGCACATTGGCCTGCCCAAGTGGGCGCATAGCTGTTTGGTATGCGTGATTATGACAAAGATATTAACACATCTGAAAAGGCTGGAAGCTGAAAGCATACAGATTATGCGTGAGGTTGCCGCCGAAGCTGAAAATCCGGTGATGCTGTATTCCATCGGGAAAGACAGCAGTGTGATGCTGCACCTGGCGATGAAGGCTTTCTATCCTTCCAGGCCACCGTTTCCTGTGATGCATGTGGATACCACCTGGAAATTCCATGAGATG
>JBNKGK010000412.1:352-2733 GCA_050289785.1 Kordiimonas sp. | reverse complement strand
CAGGCTTCATCAAGGGGCAATGGAAAGGTGCGGAAACTGGGAGCAACACACCACGCTTGGCACCTTTTTCTTTTGCGATCTCAATCGCGCGCTCTACGGCCGCCTTGTGACCAGATACCACGATCTGGCCATCAGCGTTATCATTTGCGGCTACACAAACTTCACCTTTACTGGCTTCCTCAGCAACGGCATTCACATCTTCAAGCGACAAACCCAATATAGCAGCCATTGCGCCTTCGCCGACAGGTACAGCCCGTTGCATGGCTTGGCCGCGACGCTTTAAAAGACGGGCCGTATCAGCAATAGAAAAAGCACCAGCTGCAGCAAGGGCCGAATATTCGCCAAGCGAATGCCCTGCAACGTGGCTAGCAACGTCTTCCACCTTCACACCACCAGCTTCCAATACTTTAATAATAGCCATCGACACAGCCATAAGAGCGGGTTGAGTATTCTCTGTCAGACGCAGGGCATCCTCTGGGCCTTCCCACATAATTTTTGATAATTTTTGTGACAGAGCATCATCAACCTCTTGGAAAACATGGCGGGCTGCTGCTTCAGCATCGGCAAGCGACTTACCCATCCCTACAAATTGGCTGCCCTGGCCAGGAAATACAAATGCGCGGGTCATTGTGTGTAAACTCCCATCTTGGTTCTGGCTTGTGAATTATGGTCCTCTGTAGCGGCAATAAAGGGAAACAAAAGAAAGTGCAATTTTTTTACAGTCATTTCTCTATTCTTTGTGTCGGAAAACGCAACAAAAGCCTTGATATTCATCCCTCTCGGGAGTATAGGCAGCGCACCAGTGTGATGAAGGTCGTTACATTGGTGTTAGGCGAGCTGGAGGCCCCTGATCATGGTGACTGGGGAGCGATCAGCACATAAGGAGCAAAAGCATGGCTTTATACGAGCATGTTTTCATTGCGCGGCAGGACGTTAGTGCCTCGCAAGTTGAAGGCATCACCGCCGATTTCTCCAAAATCATTGAGGAGAATGAAGGCAAGGTCGCCAAGTCTGAGTACTGGGGCCTGAAAAACCTTTCATACCGCATTAAGAAAAACCGCAAAGGTCATTATGTTCTGTTGAACATTGATGCGCCACATGCTGCGGTTACTGAAATGGAGCGCCAGGCGCGTCTGCATGAAGATGTGATCCGTTTCATGACGATCCGCGTTGATGAGCTTGAAGAAGGTCAGTCGATCGTTCTTCGCTCTAAAGCTGATAAAGAGCGCCGTGGTCCTCGCGGTGACAAGAGGGAGGCTAGATAATGGCTGCACGTCGTCCTTTCTTCCGTCGTCGGAAAAGCTGCCCCTTCACAGGTGAAGGCGCGCCCAAGATTGACTATAAAGATGTAAAACTGCTTCAGAAATATGTTTCTGAGCGCGGCAAGATTGTTCCTAGCCGAATCACAGCCGTTTCTGCAAAGAAACAGCGTGAACTGGCTAAAGCTATCAAACGCGCACGGAATATCGCTCTGTTGCCGTTTATCGTTCAATAATCGCTCACCAAAGGAGACAGAAAATGGAAGTCATCCTGCTGGAACGTGTCGAGAAACTCGGCCAAATGGGCGATGTGGTAAAAGTTCGGGACGGTTTTGCCCGCAACTTCCTGTTGCCTCAGCAAAAAGCACTTCGTGCTACGGAAATCAATAAAGCGGCCTTTGAAGCTGACCGGGCTCGCCTGGAAGCTGATAACCTTGAGCGCCGTACAGAAGCTGAAGCTGTAGCCAAGTCTATGGAAGGCCTGAAGGTTATCATGGTTCGCGCTGCTGGTGAAAGCGGCCAACTCTATGGTTCCGTTTCAAGCCGTGATATCGCAGAAGCTGTCACAGAAGCTGGTGTTACAGTGAACCGTTCACAAATCATTCTGGACCGCGCTCTGAAAACTCTGGGCCTGCACGACGTAGTTATCCGTCTGCACCCTGAAGTTTCCAAGACAGTTGTTGTGAACATTGCTCGTAGCCAGGAAGAAGCTGAAACACAGTTTGCAACTGGTGCTGCCGTTGTTGCTGACGACAAGCTTGAATCAGATTTCGAAAGCTCCTTCGGCCTTGATGAGGAAGAAGAAGAGGCTCTGGAAGCTGAAGCAACTGAGGCTGAAGAAGAAACTGAAGAAGTTTCTGCTTAATCATTTTCTTCACAAAAGAATCGTGAAAAGGCGACCTTGTTTAGGTCGCCTTTTTTTGTGTATTGTGTCGTTTATAACTAAAATATTCTAACAAGGAAGCGACATGAGGATCAAACCGTTAGCCTTGGCTGTTTTTCTACTATTCTATTCCAGCATCAGTTTTTCTGAAGAAACAGTGATAAAACGCCAATACATTCCACAACCCGAAACACACCTGATAAGCTCAAATTATGTCAAGCAAACATATAAAGTGCAGG
>JBNKGK010000412.1:0-342 GCA_050289785.1 Kordiimonas sp. | reverse complement strand
CTGCCAGTTATGAGTAAAGTTGGGAATGAAGAACACCTGCCTGTTTTATATACAACCGATGGCAACGTATATTTCGATAAATTCAAATTCCCCACGAAAAGGTTCATTCTGGTTTCGGTTGGGTATCCTAGCAATAATCCGGCAGCAGGGCAGATTTTGCGGAAGCGTGACCTGACTTCAGCCCCGCGTCCAGAAGAAGATTTGCTTAAAAGTTCATCTCTTGAAGGGGTATTTGAGATAGTCGATGGCAAACGCATTAATGGGGCAGCAGAATTTTTAGATTTTTTCAGGAACCAGCTTATTCCCTTCATTGATACTCACTACCCAACGAAAGCTGATGAC
>JBNKGK010000411.1:0-2745 GCA_050289785.1 Kordiimonas sp. | reverse complement strand
CGTGGCCAAATGGGAAAATGAGCTGGATGAAAAAGTGTTTAAGGCCCCTGCTGTTGAATAATCTATTCTTTTCTTACCATTTGATGAAGCGGATGCTATAGGAACGGCCAGTTTTCAGGGTTAATTCGCAGAGGTTTTCATGCTCGAACAGAAAAAAGCGATTGTCCTTCTTTCCGGTGGGCTTGATTCAGCAACAGTTGTCGCTATCGCACAAGACATGGGCTACAGTGTTCACGCCCTTAGTTTTTCTTATGGCCAGCGCCACAGCGTGGAACTAACGGCCGCAGATAAGGTTGCCAAATTCTTGGGTGTGGCAGAGCATAAAACAGCATCCTTGGATCTGCGTCTGTTTGGGGGCAGTGCGCTAACTGATGATATTGATGTCCCGAAAGACCGATCTCATAAAGATATGGCGCATGATATCCCTATCACCTATGTGCCAGCGCGGAACACCATCTTCCTTTCCTTTGCCCTTGCTTATGCAGAAGTGGTGGGGGCTGATGATATTTTCATCGGTGTAAATGCACTTGATTATAGTGGCTACCCTGATTGCAGGCCTGAATATATTCGCGCTTATGAAACCATGGCGACGCTGGCTACCAAAGCTGGTGTGATGGGTGAAAACCATCTCTGTATTCAAACGCCACTAATTGATATGACCAAAGCCAAGATCATCCAGAAAGGCACAGAGCTTGGGGTGGATTATGCACTCACCATCAGTTGCTATGACCCAGACGCAGAAGGCAAAGCATGCGGTCACTGCGATAGCTGCCTGTTACGCAAAAAGGGGTTTGAGGAAGCTGGTGTGCCAGACCCAACCCTCTATCAAGCCTGATCAGCCATGGTTTATACGGTCAAAGAGCTGTTCTATACCCTGCAAGGTGAAGGCGCCAATGCTGGCAGGCCTGCCGTTTTCTGCCGTTTTGCAGGTTGTAACCTGTGGACAGGGCGGGAAGAAGACCGGGCGAAAGCCATCTGCCAGTTCTGCGACACTGATTTTGTGGGCACGGATGGCCCTGATGGTGGCAAGTTTAAAACAGCAACTGAACTCGCAGAAACAGCCTTTTCTTTCTGGCCCAATGAAACAGTTGGTAAACCCCTTATAGTTTGCACTGGCGGAGAACCCCTGCTCCAGCTCGACACAGCCTTAATTAATGCCCTACACGCAGCAGGCTTTGAAATTGCGGTAGAAAGCAACGGCACCATAGAGCCCCCTAAAGGCATCGACTGGTTGTGTATCAGCCCCAAAATAGGCGCTGAGCTTATTGTCACCAAGGGTCAGGAACTGAAGCTGGTGTATCCTCAAACTGGTGGTGAGCCAGAGCAGTTTGCTGGGCTGGATTTTGACCATTTTTTCCTGCAGCCTATGGACAGCCCGGCACAAAAGGAAAATACTGAAGCCTGTGTTGCCTATTGCAAGGCCCACCCTAAATGGCGGCTCAGCCTGCAAACACACAAGCTTATTGGCATCCCTTAACCGGAAGTAGGGAACATATTATGGAACAAAGAGTAAGCCTCATCACCCTTGGTGTGCGAGACCTGAAAAAAGCCCGTGCTTTTTATGATGCCCTTGGCTGGCAAACATCCTCCGAACATATGGCCGAAGAAGTAGTCGCTTATGATATGTTCGGCTTCACGCTTGGCCTGTATCAGTGGGATAAACTGGCCGATGATGCACAGGTAAGCGCAGAAGGCACTGGTTTTCGCGGTGTTGCCCTCGCTTATAATGTGCGGGAAAAAGCGGATGTGGACGCCGCCCTTGAAGAAGCCGTTCAGGCCGGCGGCACACTTGTTAAAGCCGCCCATGATGTTTTCTGGGGTGGATATTCCGGTTATTTTGCAGACCCAGACGGCCACCTGTGGGAAGTGGCCTGGAACCCCTTCTCCCCACTCGGTAAAAAAGGCGAATTTCAGTGGAATGGGGTGAAGGAGTAATTCTTCATCCCCTACCCCGGTATGGCGCTACGCCCTGATCCGGTAGCCAAATGCCTTCTGGCGCTGCGCCTGTCTGGAAAAACACATCAATAGGGATGCCGCCGCGCGGATACCAATAGCCACCAAGGCGCAACCATTTGGGCTTCATTTCAGCCACAAGGCGCTCAGCGATGCCCACCGTACAATCCTCATGAAACGCTGCATGGTTACGGAAAGACTGTAAATAAAGTTTCAGGGATTTGCTTTCCACCAGCTTGTCATCCGGCACATAATCCAGCACCAAATGGGCAAAATCAGGCTGGCCCGTCACCGGGCAGAGGCTAGTGAACTCCGGGCAGGTAAACCTGACCAGATAATCCGCGCCAGCACGGGGGTTGGGCACCATTTCAAGCACCGCTTCCTCTGGTGTCTGAGGTGCATCTGTTTTACTGCCAAGCTGTTCCAGCCCCTTATAGATATCACTGCTCATATACCTAAACCTTTTTTCTACTGCTTTGGCTATGCCCTGCTTAAGCGAGCTTGTCAAAGAAACACACTCGCCGCTACGGCTGCTTAAGGTTAGCACCCATTGCATCCTAACATTTTGATATCATTTAAATTATGATTATCAAAAGGTAAACAAAATCAGACATCTCGTTCAGCATTTATTAATGCGAATAGGATAGACTCAGCAATAACAACAAAGAGAACAGGGCAGGCTAACAAGTAAAGGATTGTACGCATCAGGTCGATAAAGGAGACGGTATGAATTGATTGCCAGCGACTGCGGGACCGGGGAATATGATCTTCGGGGTAGATAGGTGACAGGGC
>JBNKGK010000410.1:0-2748 GCA_050289785.1 Kordiimonas sp. | reverse complement strand
CCTATTTTTCACGCTTTAAATTGTTTCATATTTTACGCCATTTACATCAATATGTGGCCATGAAACTTAATCCTGGAGAAGTTATACGTATCATTGATGGAGCAGGAATTGAATTAAGTGCTAAAGCAGGCGTTGATGTTGCTCCAGTCCAGCAGATGAATACGCTTTTTCATGCTCATGATTTAGTGCCTGTTTTCTCATGTGCGAGAATCCGTTTTTTGCGGTCAGGCCCCCAGCGATAACCGCTGATGCTGCCATCACTGCGCACCACCCGGTGGCAGGGGATAATGATGGCATGGGAATTGGCCGCGATAGCACTAGCCACGGCTCGCACGGCAGCGGGTTTGCCGATGGCCTCAGCCATCTCGCTATAACTGCGGGTTTCACCAAGCGGAATATTCTGCAGTTCCTGCCAGACACGTTGCTGAAAGGCGGTGCCTTGAATATCAAGCGGCAGGTCAAAAGAGCCTGCCGGGTGCTCAAGGTATGAGAGGACCGTGTGAACTGTTTGCTGCAGTTCGTTTTCATCATGGACAAGGCTTGCAGCGGGGAAAGAGGCCTGAAGCTCGTCTTTTAAGGCCTTTTCAGAGTCGCCTAACCTGATTGCACAAATGCCTCGCGCGGTGGTTGCCACGATCACAAGGCCCAGGGGGCTAGGGCTAGTGGCATAGTGAATGACCTCTCCCTGCCCGCCTTTCCTGAAAGTGCTGGGTTTCATGGCAATGGCCCGGTTGGCACTGTTCTGGAAACTGCTGGAGGAACCAGCCCCGGAAGCATAGATGGCATCAGTGACAGAGCTGGCATCTGCCAGCGTCTCTTTTAACCGGCCTGTGCGATAAGCTGTTTCATAGGCTTTGGGGGTGATGCCGGTCAGGCTTTTGAAGATGCGGTGAAAATGATGTGGGGCAAGGCCTACATGGGCCGCTATGTCCTGGAGCGTGCATATCCCTTCCTGCGTTTCAATATAGCGGCAAGCTTTTTCAACCAGAGCAAGACGTTCCTGTGTAAGGGAAAGTTCTGTGGGTTTGCAGCGCTTGCAGGGGCGCAGGCCGTCTGTTTCTGCTTCCTTGTTCAGGGTGTAAAAGCGCACATTTTCCCGCTTGGCACCGCGGGAAGGGCAGCTTGGCCTACAATAGACACCTGTCGTCAGCACGCCGTAGACAAAGCAGCCATCGGCTTCCTTATCCCGCTGCAATACCGCCTGCCAGCGGTTATCGTCTGTCTCAAAAGGGTTCTGTACGCTGTTCATTTCTCTTACCTGTCATCCGTGAATGCTATCATGTCATGCATGGAAGATAACAGCAGGAAATAGCTTGGCGCATTCCTGTTCTTGCTTTCAAATTTTCATTTGCCAACACCTTTCACTGATCTAAGTCATTCTCCAAAGGAAATGTTAGGGAGAAGCTTCCATGATCCAGCTCTATCACTGCAAAGGTGCCCGGTCTGTGCGTCCGCTGTGGACACTTTATGAAATGGGGCTGGAGCATGAGCTGATTACCCTGCCTTTCCCGCCGAGGGTTTTTCAGAAAGAGTATCTGGGCATTAACAGCCTTGGCACCATTCCTTACCTGATAGACGGTGATGTGCGTATGACAGAGTCAGCCGCTATATGCCAATATCTGGTGGAAAAATATGGCCCCACCCCTTTGGCTGTCACGCCCGATGAACCGGATTATGCCAGTTATCTGAACTGGTTGCATCATAGTGATGCGACCTTGGCTTTTGCTGTTGCTGTGGTCTTCCGTTACAGCCATGTGGAGCCGGAGGAACGCAGGCAGCCGCAGGTGGTGGAGGACTATACCCAGTTTTATCGTGGGCGTTTGCGTATGCTGGCGGCAACGCTTGAGGACGGGCGGCAATATCTATGCTCTGGCCGGTTCACCATTGCAGATATCTGTATTGGTTATGCCCTTCAGTTTGGTAAAACCCTGGGGCTGGATTATGCCTTAACACCTGAAATAGAAGCCTATTTTCAGCGCATTACTGATCGGCCAGCCTATAAGAAGGTGGATGCGGAATAGGCTTTTCTCTATAGATATGGACTGGCAAGCCATAACAGGCGGCCGAGCGCGCGCTTTATAGGCGGTTGGTTATTCAGTGTGCGAATATCAAAAGGCGCGGCCTTCTGTTTTTTGGTGATGGCCCAATCCGACATGGCCTGACCAAAAGCAGGGTCATAACATTCCACATTAAACTCGAAGTTCAGCTTCAGGGACCGGGCATCCCAGTTGCTGGAGCCAAACATCACCCAACAGCCATCCACCACCATTAATTTGCTGTGATCAAAAGGTGGAGGGGATAGATAGATATGGCAACCCGCTTCCATAAGCGGCCGTGTGCCAATCATGGCGATTTCATTGAAGAACGGCAGGTTATTTTTTTCAGGCAGAATAATATCAACCCTTACGCCTCTTAGTGCGGCTTGTCTGAGTGTAGCTACCAGTTCTTCCTCTGGCAAGAAATAGGGTGTGATAATCTGTACATGGTTTCTGGCCGTGGCGAGGGCACTTTCAATAATAGCCTTGGTTTTCTGGTGAGGTTCATCCGGGCCGTCAGCGATGGCGCGGGCGGTTATTCCTTTTTCTACCGTTGGACGCTCTACCACCCACCGCTTATCATCCAGTTCGTCTTTGGATGAAAAAGCCCAATCATCCATGAAGGCTTCTGTCATTTGGGCTACGATGGGGCCTTGCAGGCGAAAGTGTGTATCTTGCACACGGGGGGCTTCGTCACCGATTTCCAGATGAT
>JBNKGK010000409.1:0-2749 GCA_050289785.1 Kordiimonas sp. | reverse complement strand
GGTTGAATCTGAAGCAAAAGAGCTTTCAGAGGAAGTGATGTTAGGATCTGTAACCTTTGGCCATGAAGCGATGCAAACAGTCATTAAAATGATTAATGAATTGGCAGAAGAAGCTGGCAAAGGTGAAACGCCCCCTTGGGTATGATAACTGGGAGCTGGCGCTTGTGCAGGAGGTGCGCGCTGAGGGGGCGATTATAGGCCTTAAGTCAGGGGCTTATGGTTTTATCCCATTTGAAGATGTGCAGTGGGCTCGCCGTTGGCGTAAAGGAGAGCGTCTAGGGTCGAAAGTTGAAGATATTGCTGAAGTGATCTCGGTTGGTGATGTGATTGCGGCAGAGAAAAGTAGTGGTTCTCAAACTATCACTGTGGAAAATTTCTGGGCGGCGGGTGGGGCAGGCAAAGCTGTGATGCCGACCTATTCTTTACAGCAAATACCCGCGGTCAATGGTGCGCTTGTGGCGCTCGACCCGCACACTGGGAGGGTGCTGGCCTTGGTGGGCGGCTATGATTATGAAGCGAGTGAATATAACCGCGCTACGCAGGCAGAGCGTCAGCCGGGCTCTGCGTTCAAACCCTTCGTATACGCGGCCGCCCTTGATAAAGGTTTTACACCAGCAAGCCTGGTACTGGATGCCCCATTTGTGATTGATCAGGGCGAAGGCTTGGGCAAATGGAAGCCTAGAAACAGCTCAAACAAATTTTATGGCCCAAGTACCCTGAGACTGGGGATCGAAAAATCCCGTAACCTGATGACTGTGCGTTTGGCTCAGTATTTGGGTATGGGCACCGTGATGGACTATGCGCGGAAGTTTCATCTGGATGAAGGGATGGAGCCCAGTCTTGCGTCCGCTTTGGGGGCAGGGGAGGTGACACCTCTCAAGCTGACAACAGCCTATGGTATGCTGGTAAACGGTGGGAAAGAGATATCAGCTTCATTGATTGACCGTATCCAGGATCGCCGTGGGAAGACCATTTACCGGCATGATGAACGCACTTGTGCCCCGTGTAAGCTGGATTGGGCTTATAGTCAGGCGGAACCGGATGTGGAAGATGGTCGTGCACAGATACTGGACCCGATGACGGCCTATCAGCTCGTTTCCATGATGCAGGGTGTGGTGGAAAATGGGACAGGCCGCAAAATCCGGGTGTTGAACAAGCCGCTCGCGGGTAAAACGGGTACGACCAATGATTCGACAGATGCCTGGTTTGTTGGTTTCTCTGCGGACTTGGCTGTTGGTGTGTTCACCGGCTTTGATCAGCCGCGTTCTTTAGGGCGAGGCGAGGAAGGCTCCAGTGTAGCTGTGCCTATTTTCCGCGATTTTATGCGGGATGCCTTGAAAAATGAACCGGGTGTGCCTTTCCGTATCCCTTCAGGCATTCGGCTTGTGCGTATTAACGCTGCAACGGGCGAGCCAGCCAAGCCGGGTGACAGTAAAGTGATTCTGGAAGCCTTTAAACCCGGTACAGAACCGAGGCCTGGCCAGCACGCAGTGCTTGACGACGCGCTTGAAACAGGTAAAACCAAGAGCACAATCAGGCAAGGCACTGGTGGTATCTACTAAGGCCTTACGGTGAAAAGAATAAAAGGAATGTTTTATGCGTGCGGAAGCACAGGCAACTGTTGACCAACTCAAGCAGTCTCTTGCACTGCTGAGGAGGTATCTTTGACTGGGATCAGGCTTTATTAAGGCTTGAGGAGCTAAACGCTCTTTCAGAAGACCCCGATCTCTGGAACGATCCACAAAATGCCCAGAAATTAATGCGTGAGCGCACCAAGCTGGATGATGCCATTGGCGCGATCAAGGCTATTGATGAAGAACTGGCCGATACACTGGAAATCATCGAACTCGCTGAAATGGATGGCGACGAAGAGATGATTTCTGAGGCTGAAGCTTCCCTGAAAGCGATGGAAGATAAAGCCAAGGAAGCTGAATTGCAGGCGCTTTTGTCCGGCGAGGCAGATGGCAATGATACCTATGTGGAAATTCACTCAGGCGCAGGCGGCACTGAAAGTCAGGACTGGGCCAACATGTTGTTTCGCATGTACAGCCGCTGGGCAGAGCAGCGTGGCTTCAAGGTGGAAACCATCCAGTATATGCCGGGGGAAGAGGCTGGCATTAAATCTGCCACCATTCAGGTGAAGGGTGAAGATGCCTATGGCTGGCTGAAAACGGAATCTGGCGTGCACCGCCTCGTGCGTATCTCACCTTATGATTCCAATGCCCGTAGGCATACCAGCTTTGCTTCTGTGTGGGTGTATCCGGTAATTGATGATTCCATTGATATTGAAATCAACGAATCTGATTTGAAGGTGGATACTTACCGCGCCTCCGGTGCCGGTGGTCAGCACGTGAACACCACAGATTCTGCGGTGCGGATTACCCACCAGCCTTCCGGCATTGTTGTGCAATGTCAGGCTGAACGGTCACAGCATAAAAACCGTGCAGCTGCCATGAACATGCTGAAAGCTCGCCTCTATGAGGCAGAGCTGCGCCGCCGCGAAGAAGAGGCCAATGTGGCCAACGCCCAGAAAACAGAAATTGGCTGGGGCCATCAGATACGCTCTTATGTGTTGCAGCCTTATCAAATGGTGAAGGATTTGCGCACAGGCCATGAATCCGGCCAGCCAGATAAAGTGCTGGATGGGGACCTCACGCCCTTTATGGCGGCTGCCTTGGCGGCTCGTGTGCACGGTGAAAGCGCTGAGGTGGATGATATAGAGTAGGTATACCCTATTTTATAGTCATCC
>JBNKGK010000408.1:0-2792 GCA_050289785.1 Kordiimonas sp. | reverse complement strand
ATCGGGCTGCATGTGGGGAATCAGTTGAATAGCATCCATGGTGGAAGCCACATTCACCATGCGGTAGCCACACTCCAAAAGCTCACGGGTAACAATTTTAGTGGCAAGGCCAGGCTCCATCACCAGCATCACTTCAATATCAGACACAGTCACATCTGATACATTAAACCCACCCTTGATGGGCAGTTTACGCATCAGGCCTGAAACGTCTATCTCTTTAGACTGCACAAAAGCATCCAGACATTCTGCCATCCGGTCCACAAAGAACTGGATATCGCGGCACACATCAGGCGTAATTTCAGTCACGCTGGAGAAATAATCTTCAAAACGGTGACATAGAGCCTTCAGCGCCTTCATTTCGAAGCTGGAAGCAATGGATTTCAGGGAGTGCGCCTCTAGCCGAACGGTGGATAAGGCCTCGCCCGATTTGATGATACCATCCTGAAAATGCGCAATAGCCTCATTCAAACTGGCCAGACGATCCTCAACACCATCGATGGCTTCATTGCGCAGTTCTTCAATTAATTCCCGGTCACTCATACGCTTAAACATCTCCCCTACACATAACCAAGACCTTGTATGACATAGAAATAGTTACCCGAGTGTTATCATTTGCACGAGATTATCTCGTTTATCAGAAAAAAATTATTCCTAAACCCATAATGATTGCTTGACTTATACGCGTCGATGAGTATTTTGCGCCGACAACTTGATCGCAGAGAGCGATTGGATAAACCGAATTTCTTGGAGTTATGAAAGATGGCAAAGCCGTCCACCATCAAAATCAAGCTGGTGAGCACCGCGGATACTGGCTACTATTATGTGACCAAAAAGAACCCGCGTACATTGACCGAGAAAATGGTCAAGCGTAAGTACGACCCGGTTGTTCGCAAGCACGTAGAATTCAAGGAAGCCAAGATTAAATAATCTTGGTTTTTGTATAGAGTTACCTAAAACGCTGCGCCAGATATGGCTGCGGCGTTTTTTGTTGAGATTCAAGGAAAACACAATGACAAGCCACACTATGAAGGGAACTGATTACCAGCTTGCCCAAATCAATGTGGCGGATATGCTTTATAATACTGAAGCACCTGAAATGGCGGATTTCATGAATGCTCTGAATCAAATCAACGCACTCGCTGAGTCCAGCGATGGCTTTGTATGGCGATTGAAAGATGATAATGGCAATGCCACAGATATCGTGTGCCCTTTGGGTGATAATGTTCTGATTAACGTCTCGGTGTGGCAGGATGTAGCAGCCCTGAAAAAATATATTTACCAAAGCGGACACACAGCCTTTCTAAGCCGACGGAAGGAATGGTTCACCATGCCCAAAACGGCCCATATGGCCTTGTGGTGGGTCCCGGCAGGCCATAAGCCTACTGTGGCAGAAGCCATAGATAAGCTTATGCACCTCAGAGAATTTGGACCAACGCCCGAGACATTCACGTTCAAGACCGCCTTCTCCCCAGAGGGGAACGAGATTTGATTCTTACTTAGCCACAGAAACGGGAAATTCCATACCAGCAATAACAACCTTGTTGCGGCCTGTTTCCTTGGCATTATAGAGGGCCTTGTCTGCAGCCTTCAACAGTTGTTGTGGTGTCTGCCCAGGCTCACTCGTAGCCACCCCAATGGAAACGGTAACACAGGGCAGCACTGCTTCAGCACCAAACTCAAAAGGCGTGCTACCAATATGTTCGCGCAGCCTATCACCAATCATATAGGCCCAATCCGTAGGGGTTTCCGGCATCATAACAACAAACTCTTCACCGCCATAACGAGCCGCCAAATCCACACCCCGGATATTTTTCTCAATACGGCGAGCAAATTCTCGCAACACCTGATCGCCCACAGCATGGCCGTGTGTGTCATTAATGCGCTTGAAATGATCGATATCCATCATCAAAATAGAGAGCGGCTTACCTGTTTTATGGGCTGCCTGAAGGCGCGTTTCCAAATGGCTGGTAAGATAGTGTCGGTTATAAAGCCCGGTCACAGCATCTGTTGTGGCAAGCTGCATAGACATGTGGAAATTTTCCCACAGCTTGTCTGCATAGCGTTTCCGACGCAACTGGGTTTTCACCCTGGCGAGAAATTCCATCCTATCCACCGGACGCACCACATAGTCATTCACGCCCATTTCAAGGGCACGGATTAACAGCTTGGTGTTACCATCATCCACCATAACCAGAATTGGCACATGGCGTGTTTCCTCAAAAGACCGCAATTTTGAGCAAACCCTAAGGCCATCGGTATTGCGCATAGTGAGAGAAACGATAATGAGATCAAAATTCTTTTCCCGCGCCCGGTCTGCCACATCTTCGCCACCAGCCATGAAGGTAAGGTCCCCTACCCCATCAAGTGTGCGAGCGATACGCTCCATCACCCGTTCCTGCTCATCAACGATGAGGATAGAACCCTGAATAGCCTCTGTAGCAGGGTCATTCATCTCTGGCTCGGATTCCCAGCCAAGCTGGTTACCTGTGGCTTCCCTGTTTCTCAGCTCGTCCATCATGACCTTCAGGCGAACAAGCGATTTCACCCGGGCAAATAGCGCTAAATCCTGCACTGGTTTTGTGAGAAAATCGTCTGCTCCGGCTTCCAAGCCAGCCACCCTGTCGGATGGTTGATCAAGGGCGGTAACCATAACAACGGGGATATGAGCTGTTGCCCGGTCTGTTTTTATACGTCGACAGACCTCAAACCCATCCATGCCCGGCATCATGACATCAAGCAAGACAATATCAGGGTGTTCGCGACTGATAATATCCAGCGCCTCAGGGCCACTG
>JBNKGK010000407.1:0-2794 GCA_050289785.1 Kordiimonas sp. | reverse complement strand
GCTGCCCATATGGTTGTTCACCCCGACAAAACCATCGAAGCGGCTGAGGTTCCAGTTCAGGCGACGTTCGAATTCATCCTGCGACAGCCCCTGCAGCAGCGCGTTGGTGCCCGGATCAGCCGCGTCGCCCTTCGGCTGCATGGGCAGATGCACCATCAGTTCATGCCCTGCCTTGCGCACCATGGCTGTCTGCTCCTTCAGTTGGTCAGCATAAGGCAGAAAGGCAAGCGTATAAGGCCCCTGCATATGGGAAAGCTGCACAGATGCACTATGTGTCATCCCCAAATCATCTATCACGATAGCGATTTTAGGCTTTTGAGTCTCTATGCGGTGCTCGGCATAACGCACCCAGTTTGGTTCCTGCTCTTTAGGCAGAATTTTATCCAGATCATCAATTGCAACAATTTCGCTGCCTTCATTCTGCATGGAAGATAGAACAGCAATAACGTCCGGGTCATTCTCAAGGGCTATCTCTGCCACCTTCTTGTCATGCGGCCCATTCAGCACCTGCAACAGCCCTGCAAACACACCAATAATAACAATGGCATAGACCCAGGTTGCGATAGTCCTCACTTTCCCGGCTTTTGCCTTGCCACTATGATTGCTTTTTCTCTTCAACTGACCCATCTGCTGCCGTTTTATTTTACGCATCGCTTTGGTTTAGATTGCACCTTTGTTGCTGTGCCGCTACATTCCCTCGTCTAATTACCTGGATTCATGACAGGCAATTACGAAGTTTAAGAATCAGCGGGCTTGTTTAATGTATATACTGATCGATAACTACGATAGTTTTACCTACAATTTGTACCATTATTTGGTCGAATTAGGGGCAAAGGTGGACGTTTTCAGAAATGACCAGATCAGTGTTGAAGATGTAACCGCAAAAGCGCCCCAGGGCATTATCATCAGCCCAGGCCCCTGCAGCCCAAATGAAGCTGGCATTTGCCTAGACCTTATCGACACCATTAAAGGAAAAATTCCGCTTTTCGGGGTGTGCCTTGGCCACCAGAGTATTGGCCAGGCTTTTGGCGGAAAAGTTATTCGCGCAACCCACGTTGTGCATGGTAAAACCAGCGATATTCATCATACAGGCAAAGGCCTGTTTGAAGGCTTGCCTTCACCTTATAAAGCCACACGCTATCACTCTCTGATTGTGGAAAAGGAAAGTCTGCCTGATTGCCTGGAAATCACTGCAGAGACCAATGATGGCATCATTATGGGCGTGCAGCATAAAGAATATCCCATTCACGGTGTACAATTTCACCCGGAGAGTATTGCCTCTGCGCATGGCCATGCTATCCTGCAGAACTTCCTGAATATTTGTGAGAAAGGCTGACAATGTCCGGCTTCACGCAGATTTTAGCCAAGCTTGCTGACAGGCAAAGCCTCTCTGCACCTGATGCAGAAACTGCTTTTCAGACCATCATGAACGGCGAAGCTGACACAGCGCAAATTGCCGCTTTCCTGACCGCCCTGCGTGTACGCGGTGAAACGGTGGAAGAAATTACAGCGGGTGCCAAAGTAATGCGCGCCCATGCAGAGCCTATTAAAGCCCCGGAAAATGCCGTTGATACATGCGGCACTGGCGGTTCCGGCCTTCATACCTATAATGTTTCCACTGCAAGCGCCTTCATTCTGGCAGCCGCTGGCATTCCTGTCGTCAAGCATGGCAACAGGGCGGCAACATCGCGGTCAGGCACAGCTGATGCGCTCGAGGCCCTTGGTGGCAAGATTGACCTGCCGATGAGTACTGTCCAGGCCTCTCTTGATGAGCTTGGATTCACCTTCCTCTTTGCCCGGTCACACCATCAGGCAATGAAACATGTTGCGCCTGTTCGATCTTCCCTGAAGTTTAAAACCATTTTCAACCTCCTTGGCCCACTATCAAGCCCAGCACAGGCCAAAAGGCAGGTTCTTGGTGTGTTTGACCGCAAATGGTTGCACCCGATGGCTAAGGTTTTACAAGAGCTTGGCAGCACCCATGTGATGCTGGTGCATGGCCACGATGGCATGGATGAAATCACCACCTCAGGCATTACCGAAATTGTGGAACTAAACAAAGGTGACATCAGGGAATATGAAATTACCCCAGAAGATGCAGGCCTTAAAGCTGTTCCTCTGGAAGCATTGCTGGGGGGCAACCCTGAGCATAATGCAAAGGCTATTGTTGACCTGTTTGACGGCAGCACCTCTCCCTTCCGGGATATTGTGCTGATGAATGCTGCCGCAGCCTTCATAGTCGCAGATAAAGCAACTGACCTGAAAGAAGGCGTGCAAATGGCTGCCGACATGGTTGATAGCGGTGCCGCCAAAGCCAAACTTCAACAGTGGATAGAATTCACCAACAGATAATTAGAAGAAGCAGACAGATAGGTGGGGAACAATGGGTGATATTTTAGCTGAAATCTGTGATCATAAGCGAGCGCATGTTGCTGCTGTAAAACGGGAGTTTTCTCTGGCAGATCAGGAATCTCTTGCCAAAGAGGCCAGCGCACCACGGGGCTTTATAAGCTCTCTGAAGAAAAGCCGCGCTGAAGGTCGATATGGATTTATTTGCGAGATCAAGAAGGCAAGCCCATCCATGGGCCTTATCCGCCCCCATGATTTTCACCCGGCTCTGCTTGCTCAGGCCTATGAAGCTGGAGGCGCAAGCTGCCTTTCTGTTCTCACCGATGTGCCCTATTTTCAGGGCCATGATAAATATTTGAAACAGGCCCGTGAGGCCGTGGCCATCCCTGCCCTACGCAAGGATTTCATGGTGGATCCCTACCAAATCACCGAATCCCGTGCCCTT
>JBNKGK010000406.1:0-2812 GCA_050289785.1 Kordiimonas sp. | reverse complement strand
TGCTTCAGAGGCTGTCTTACAGTGCCAGTATAAATGAAACTGAATTATTGCAAATTCACCCTATCCCAGTTTTCGCACTAAACGGCTTCGATGGCAACCCATCAATCATCAGCTTCAGGTACATATGGTAATTAGGCAGCCCTGCAACATCTTCCTGAGAAAACACCGGGTGAAACTCCCGCGCCATATAGGGCGCATCCTTTGCTCCCACACGAAATGACATCAATGTTCCCACATTCCCCAGTATCGCACTGTGAATACGCTCCGGCACCTGATGCAAATGCTGGTGGGCGAGAATAAGCCCGATGCCATATTTCCGCAGTTCTGATACTGCATCAGCAAAACTCTCTGTGGCAAAGTTCTGGAACTCGTCTGCATAGAGGAAAAATGGTGTGCGCTGTTCCTCAGCCACATCAGCCCGGCTAAATGCCGCCAATGTCACCATAGACACCAGCAAACCACCAAGCAGGGAAGAGGCATCCTCCCCAATCTGGCCCTTTGTCAGATTAACAACCAGTATCTTCCTCTCATCCATGATGGAACGGAAGGACAGTGGCTTCTCTGATGCTGTTAATACACGGTAGAGCATAGGGTCTGCCAGAAATGCCCCCACTTTGTTCAACACAGGAGACAGGGCAGCAGGACGATCAAAACCGCAGGCGGTAAAATCCCGTTCCCAAAACACCTTCACCTGTGGGTTGCTAATCTGCTGCGTTACATTCTCCCGAAACGCCTTATCTGTTAACAAGCAGGGAATATCCGCCAGTGTTGCATGGGGCATTTCCAAGAGCGCCAAGAGACAGTTCCTCAGAATATGCTCCATGTTCACACCCCAGCTATTCCCACTCCACAGCTTCTTGAACACCTCCAGCACACCGGATGCCACCAAGGGCCGCTTCTCCGGGGACACATGCCGCAGGGGATTACAGCCATACGGCATATGCGGGTCCGTCGTGTTAAAATACACAACGTCCGAAAGACGGTGTTGCGGCATACTCTGAGCGACCTTGCTTGCCAAGTCGCCATGGGGATCAAGAAGAACGAGCCCCCTTCCAGCTTCTATATCCTGCCTGATGATATTAAACAGCAGGGTACTTTTACCTGTGCCTGTTTTCCCGATGATATAGGTGTGGGACAGGCGGTCAGGTTGCTTAATACCGAACAAGGTTCGCTTATTGCGGAAGGTGGTGTGGGCGATGCGGGTAACGGCGGTTTTTTGGTGAACCATCTATATATGATTTCAGTTACACGGCTTTAATCTAGGAGTATAAACAAGCAAAATTTCATTCGAGATATAGGTGCCCCTTACATGAGTGATGCAAAAACGTACATCCATCAAATTATTACTGTACTAGATTCCATTGCAGAGGAACTAAGTGGCCAACCTTCAGCAACTGATACTGATTGGACACATTCTATAAAAACCAGCTTACTAACTCTCTGGCAAAAAAGCCCCCTGAAACAAGTTGCCACATCAGGTGTAGAAGGAGCTGATTACAGCGAATGGCTTTATGACCTTACCTGGCTCAAGATGAAAATAAAGCCAGATAAATATGAATGGCTGACTGAAAGGATTGAGCTTGTGATGGAAAGTGAGTGGTTAAGGGACACCTGTATTGATGAGGACTTTGATAAGCTCGTGCAGGCGCGGGCTACTTTGAGGTTAATGATTTTTCAGGGTGATCACAGAGAGCATATCGACGAGATAAACAAGCGCTTGTCAAATCGGGTAGCAGCTTTCAGCCCCAAGTCGCCAAGTGATATCTACCTGCTTGCTGCCTATAATAATTCTCTACAGAGTTTTCAGTATTTTGAAATGGATGGCCAAGGCATCGTCAAGGCTAGGCCTTAGCTTCTTTCTTCATAAACTCTGCGCGGTGTATTGCCATATATTCTTCATGGCGCGGTTCATATTTTTGCAGTTTCATTGTGGGTGATATGCTAAGTTTTTGTCTATCTTCTGAATTTAGATCATTACTGATAAGAATGTGTCCATTCTTATCAAAACTTATTATGTGTTTGTCGAAAGCTAAATCTAGGGTGGGATTCAATAACAGGCCATTGAATGTATCTAGTCGTTCATCATTGTTGGAATCTCTCCATGCTTTGATGTGGGATGCCCGAAGGAGGCCTTTTATTTTCAAGCCTGTAACAGCACACTCTTGCCAGTATTCGATGAGTTCCTCTCTAAATTGACCTTGCCCTCTACGAGCCTGAACAACAGCCTCTCTTTCTGTCTCACTCAACCCATGAAGGGATTTGTCACTTTTCTCATCATAACGAGCTTCTCTGCTGTGTAGGTCAGTAATCAGTCTAGCTATTTCGTTTTCTATTTCGGTTACGTCTTCATCGTGCAGATACCATATGCCATTATGTACACTGGTATATAGAGATTGGATGAATGAACCTTGAGGGTGTTTTTTTGAAAAATTTACAGTTTGTGTAATTAGTTCCAATTTAGCCATATTAAAAGTCATTGTTTTTCTGTCTGGTGAGATACTGGGATTTACGATTGTACCTTTCGCTGTCAGCCCTTTGCCGCCTTTAGTTTCGTGCACCCATATATAAAAGGTGTCACCAAATTGAGGGGCTGGCATAGCTTTTTTGTGATTGTCTCTTACTTGGATTGTGTGTGTTGAAATACTGCGTGCAAACTTAAACTCATCCGCCCATTCAGCAATGTGTTCCGGCTTGGCTGGTGCCCCTTTTGGTAAATTTTCGGGACTCATTTTAATCAAGTATGTGTTTGTGTGCATGCCTGCCCCAGTTACTAAATAAAGTACATATAGCTTTAACAGAGGTCTAATAATGG
>JBNKGK010000405.1:0-2815 GCA_050289785.1 Kordiimonas sp. | reverse complement strand
GCTGGCTAGCGTTACCAGCACTAATGGTGCCACCTTCAATCACAGAGCGCAGACCGTTCAGGCCTTCGATGGTTGTTTCAGGGCGGTTACCTTCATCTTTAGAAAGGGTAACATCCTGGTATGTCACTTCTTTTGTCTCTTTGTTCACAACAGCCATGTTGGCAGACATTGGAACGATTTCATCATCGAACTTGCCAGCTTGCTGGGCAGCATGTGTGCGCTGCTGAGACTGCAGGCTATATGCATCCATTTCTTCACGGCTGATGCCATAGCGCTCGGCAACAACTTCAGCAGTTTGCAACATTGACATATACACATCAGGGTGCATCGCAACCAGGCTTTCGTCAACCATGCGGTAGTTATTGGCATGCTCGTTCTGACAGAGAGAAATGCTTTCCACGCCAGCACCGATCGCAACGTCTTGGCCATCTACCATGATTTGCTTTGCAGCTGTTGCAATTGCCATCATGCCAGAAGAACACTGGCGATCCATTGTTGTACCAGAAGTAGTAACAGGCAAACCACCACGCAGAGCAGCCATACGACCGACATTGTAACCGGAAGCACCATAGGAAAGTGCGCAACCCATGAGCACGTCTTCAACTTCAGCACCATCAATACCAGCACGCTCAACAGCGTTTTTGATAGCGTGGCCTGCCAGAGTTGGAGACTGTGTGTTGTTGAATGCGCCGCGATAGGCTTTGCCGATTGGTGTACGCGCTGTTGAAACAATGACTGCTTCCCGCATGAATATGCTCCTTAATAACTTTGAATTAGCCCAAGCTAATTACTTCAAATAATATGCGGCACACGATGCCGCTTTAGTTTATTTTAGTCAACCCGCCAAGCTGATCAGGTTAACAAAAATGGTACTAGCCCTGACGTTATGTAGCGTCGTAGAACCATCTTGGCTAGTTGTTTTAGTGATACACCATTATCTTTTCATAATGACTTACACATGGCAGCCAGCCTTACTTTTTCTGCTATTCCCTTTGAAAAAATATAAACATCAAGGAACCGAGAACAACAGATAGACTTACATGATTACGGAAATAGAACTATTGTTCAAAAAGTCACACCCTTTTTTTGAACAAATTATATTTTTCCACAAAAACAGATATCTGCCGATGCAAAAAAGTCTCTAACTCACTAAGGTAGAGCCGAAATACCACCATCTAATGGCAAAATAGCCCCTGTAACATAACTACCAGCCTGAGAGGAGAGCATCAGAAGAACACCCGCAAGATCTTCTTCCATACCAAAACGATAAAGGGGAATATATTCTTCCACCACACGCACGCGCTCTTTTTTATCCACCAGAGAGGAAAGCATCCGGCTGGGGAATGCACCAAGTGCGATGGCATTCACCGTAATATGACTTCGAGCCAGTTCATTTGCCAGAATCCGGGTCAGGTGATGCATGGCCGCCTTGCTTGTGCCGTAGCTGTAGGATTTGTTGGAAATTGCCCTTGTTCCCACAGAAGACCCAATATTAATCACCCGCGCCGGGTCATCCGCCGTACCAGCCTTTTTTAAAAGCGGTAACAGGCGTCGCGTCAGGTCGGCTACAGAAGTCACGTTAACGCGGAAAACATCATCCCATTTCTGGCGGGGGAAATCTTCAAAAGGAGAGGACCATGTCATGGCCGCATGGTTCACCAGAATATCCAGTTTCTCTTCACGTTCGGCAAAGGCCTGCACCAATGATGCGGTGCCTTCTTCGGTGCTAAGATCAGCTTTCATGCCGATCACTTCACCCTTGCCACCCGCATCCCGTACTTCCTGAGCAATCGCCTCACAACTATCCAGCCTGCGGGAAACCACATAAACCTTGCACCCGGCCTGAGCCAAGGCAGAGACAGCCATGTTACCAATACATGAGCCGCCACCTGTCACCAGAGCGACTTTGCCTTCAACATCAAAAAGCTTGTTAAGGTACATAGACTTCCTTCAACTTGCCTGGTTCAAACACGGATGGCCGCCTTCAAACATAAATACCAAGGGATTTCAATTCAAAAATCCTGGCATTAGCCTGAGAGAATTACCCCCCAAGCCATAGCTTCTCATAATAGGCTTTAATACCTGTTCTATCGAGCTTACCCGAGGCAATAAGTGGCAACGGCTCAGATGTCAGCCATATTTTTTCCGGCACTTTAAAGGCCGCCAGATGTTTTTTGCACTCCGCCATAAGCTGCTCTTCCGTTAACTCTGTCTCTGGCACATAAACAACAGCACCAACCAATTCACCCATCCTCTCATCCGGCAGGCCGAAAACCATCACATCTTCAACCTTTGGCACAGCATGTATAACAGCTTCCACTTCCAGAGGGCTGATATTTTCGCCGCCACGAATGATGATATTTTTTGAGCGCCCTACAATGAAGAGATAGTCCTCTTTATCCAAATATCCAAGGTCACCCGTATAAAGCCAGCCATCCTTGAAACTATCTGCTGTTGCCTCTTGGTTATTCCAATAGCCCTCAATGGCACATATGGTCTTAATACAAATTTCACCAGCACTACCTGCAGGCAGTTCATTGCCGGCTGTATCCACAATTTTTAACTCGATAAAAGGCCGAAACACTGCGCCTGCGCTGGCAGGGCGATTATCATATTGCCCCCCAAAAAAGGCCGTTGCAAAAGCATTGGTTTCAGTCAGGCCATAGCCGATACCCAAAGCTACGTTCGGCATATTTTCCTTCAATAGCTTCACATGCTCCGGTGGACGAGCCGCCCCACCACCACCAATGCTAACAAGAGAAGAAATATCATAATTTTTCAGAAGTGGAGAGCTAGCCATCTCAAATGACATAGT
>JBNKGK010000404.1:0-2821 GCA_050289785.1 Kordiimonas sp. | reverse complement strand
GATGATCCATTTGTTGACGGCAAGCGTTGCCTCCGGCGCCTCAACGGTGTCAGAGCCCGCAATGCCGTTCATCTCACAGAAGCGCGCGGCGTTCCAAAGCTTGGTGCCGAAGTTCCGGTAGCCTTCCACCCGCTTTTCAGAAAGCTTGATATCGCGCCCCTGCGCTTCCATGGCAATGAGCGTAAAACGAAGGGCATCTGCGCCGTATTTTTCCACAAATTCCAGCGGGTCAATCACATTGCCCTTGGATTTGGACATTTTGGCACCCTTTTCATCGCGCACCAGCGCGTGGATATAAACGTCCTTAAACGGCACTTCCCCCATGAAATGAATGCCAGACATCATCATCCGCGCCACCCAGAAGAAGATAATATCAAAGCCGGTGATCAACGTGGTGTTGGGATAATATTTTTTCAGCTCTGGTGTTTCTTCCGGCCAGCCAATGGTACTGTATGGCCACATGGCGGAGGAGAACCAGGTGTCGAGCACATCCGGATCACGCTCCAGGGTGACATCCGCCCCCATCTTTGCCCGAGCGGCCTCATAAGCCTGCTCTTCTGTTTCTTCCACAAACACGCTGCCATCCGGCGCATACCATGCCGGTATCTGGTGGCCCCACCAAAGCTGGCGAGACACACACCATGGCTGAATATTCCGCATCCACTCAAAATATGTCTTTTCCCAGTTTTTGGGGATGAAGCGGGTTTTGCCTGTTTCTACGGCTTCAATGGCAGGCTTGGCCAGTGTTTCAGCATCCACATACCACTGTTCGGTGAGCCAAGGCTCAATCACCACACCACCCCTGTCGCCGTATGGCACCATATGTTTGTGCGGCTCTATCTTTACAAGGAAACCTGCCGCTTCCATATCCGCTACAATGGCTTTACGTGCCTCAAAACGGTCCACGCCCTGATATTTTTCTGGGGCATTTTCATTGATGCAGGCATGCTCATCCATAATGTTGATCATCTCAAGGTCGTGGCGCTTGCCGATCTCAAAGTCATTGAAATCATGGGCTGGTGTCACCTTGAGCGCACCTGTTCCCTGCTCCGGGTCTGCATGCTCGTCCCCAACAATTTTGATCAGGCGGCCTACGAGCGGCAGTTTCACAAACTTGCCGATCAAGTCTTTATACCGCTCCTCAATCGGGTTAACGGCAACGCCAGTATCGCCCAGCATGGTTTCTGGCCGAGTGGTGGCAATTTCAATGAAACGGCCTGGTTCACCCTCAATGGGGTAATTGAAATGCCAGAAATGGCCATCCACCTCTTTCTGTTCCACTTCAAGATCAGAAATAGCGGTTTTCAGCTTTGGGTCCCAGTTTACGAGGCGTTGGTCTTTATACAGCAGACCTTCCTTATAAAGCTGTACAAACTTCTTGAGAACGGCCTTAGAGCGGCTTTCATCCATAGTGAAAGCCTCGCGTGACCAATCACAGCTCGCCCCAAGGCGGCGCAACTGGCGGGTAATTGCCCCGCCTGATTCTTCTTTCCACTGCCACACACGCTCAAGGAACTTCTCTCGCCCCATTTCACGACGGCCCATATTTGAACCCTCTGCATCCAACTGGCGTTCCACCACCATCTGGGTTGCGATGCCAGCATGGTCTGTGCCCGGCTGCCACAGCACATCCTTGCCGCGCAGACGCTCAAAGCGCACCAGCGCATCCTGCAGGCTGTTATCCAGTGCATGGCCCATATGCAGATTACCTGTTACATTCGGCGGCGGCATGACAATGACATAAGGCTCGGCATCCGGGCGCTTGCCACACTCAAAGGCACCTGAGTTTTCCCAATGTTCATACCATTTGGCTTCAATATCAGCCGGTGAATAAGTTTTTTCCAACATACTCTTCTTCCGCTTAGGCAACAAAAGCAGGCCAACTTGGCCCGTAACGCTTTAAATTCGGCGCACAATGCCCAAAAAATGGCGAAAACGAAAGGCCTTATTCGCCTATCACCGCCCTAAACAACCAGTTTTATAGAAATGAGTGTTACTTACGCCGCGCTATGCGGGCAACTTCACGCTCGACAGCGTCCTGCACGATCTGCGGCAGGTTTTCATCCAGCCATGATTGCAGCATGGGTTTCAGCATAGATCGAACCACGCCTTCAAGGGTATTTTCTGCTCCGCCATACCCAGAAACCATCAAATTACTGAGATGTGCAAAGCTTTGCGCCGCCACTGTTTCAATCGGCGGTGAAACAATTGATTCTACCTCTGACGGTGCAGCCAAATCTGTGAGTTCAAGGACATCGTCGTCCTCATCTTCCTCAGGCTCCGGCTCGGGTTCCGGCCAGTCTTCGGGCTCAGGCTCCGGGATGGGTTCGGGCTCTGGTTCAGGGTCAGGCTCTGGCGCGAAATCCTCTTCAGGTTCCAGTTCCAGAGCTTCCTCTTCCTGGGGTTCTTCTTCCGGCTCAGGTTCCATTTCAGGCTCTGGTTCATCAACCATGCCTTCACCGTCATCAAGATCGTCCGCTTCCAGGTCTTCTGCAGCGTCTTCCTCTGACTCATCAGAAATGATCCGGCGTATCGATGCCAGAATCTCTTCCATTGTTGGTTCGTCTTCGGATGTATTCTCGCTCATATACCAACCAGCGTTAAATCTCCCTTTAAAACAGGTACCTGCTAGAGAGTCCTCTGTCAATAATTCTTAAGCCATTCAGGGTACTTATGTGCATTAAAGGCGAGAAAAGGTATAAAAAAGTCATTCATAAAGAAAACGGTGGGCTCTTAAGTGCACGAAAGGCAGGGCTGGATAATGCCAAAGGACAATACATAGCATACGTTGATGGTGATGATTGGGTAGATACATTTTATT
>JBNKGK010000403.1:0-2840 GCA_050289785.1 Kordiimonas sp. | reverse complement strand
TATGTGTGCCTACTTTAGGCCTTCCTCAGGGAAAGAAATGATTAAGGGCCTCTTTTTGCGAGCAATCACCTGTGTGTGGTTATTAGCTACCGTTTCTGCCTGCGCCACTTGGAACAGACAGGCAGACGGAGAGATATATGACCCATTGGAAAAGATGAACCGAGCTACTTTTGCCTTCAACCGTAGTGTTGACAGGGCAGTGATTGACCCGGTTTCCAGTGCCTACATTAAATATGTACCAGAGCCACCTCGTGATGGTGTCAGCAATGTGATGCGCAATCTCCGCGAGCCTTGGGTCTTTATCAATGATATTCTACAGCTGAAACTTGGCCGAGCTGGCGCAACGCTTGGTCGCTTTGCCCTGAACAGTACAGTTGGGATCGGTGGGCTTTTCAAAGTCTCTGATAAATTCGGAATCAAATATCATAGTGAAGATCTTGGTCAGACCCTTGCCCTGTGGGGCGTCAGGGATGGTCCTTATCTGATTCTCCCCTTCATCGGGCCATCAAATGCTCGCGACACAACAGGTTTTGTTGCGAATATCTTCCTTGATCCTGTCTCAGACGCCTTGAAGGACACTAATGTTGATGGCGCTAATCTCATCAGAACCGGCATTGAGGCCTTTGACACACGCGCCCGCCTGGATGAAGTGCTGGACGGGGTTTATGAGGAAGATGACCCTTATGTGCTGATGCGCTCTGTTTACCTGCAGCGACGCCGCAACGCCATTTATGATGGCCGCCCGCCCGAGCCGGAAGAAGATATTTTTGATGAAATCTATGAGGATATCCCTGACCGATAATCCTTAGCGCCCCCCTGTCTTTGATCATGGTCAAGGACAGCTCCTCTCAAATCCAGCACCTTTCGCGCGCTAGTGAATTTAGCTCTGTCTTGCGAGGGTGTCATGCTGATTAGAGAATTTTTGTCAGATCAACCGGTTATCGTTTCTCCCCATGCAGATATTGTGGCCGCGGCCCGAAAGATGCGTGACTGCAAGACGAACTTCCTGGTAGTGGAAGAGACTGGCAAATTATGCGGCGTGATCACGGATCATGATATCGCTTGCCGTGCACTCGCTTATAGCCCCGACTGCATCGACCTGACAGTGCGGGATATTATGTCCTGCGATGTGATATGGTGTTCTGGAGACGACAAGCTTGTGGATGCGGCCCTGTTAATGGAAAGCAATAAGGTTCGTCAGATGCCTGTTGTCTCCAGCGAGGGCGAAGCGGTCGGTGTTTTAAACCTTGATGATATTCCGGGAAAATATTGCCATAAACTGGCCTGCGCCTGAGGAAAACAAACTGCCACGACGAAGGTGACAGCTTGCTTTGATCGTTAACGCGTAAAGCGGCGGAATTTGATCCGGTGCGGCTGATCGGCTTCTGCGCCCAAGCGCCGCTTCTTGTCCTCTTCATAGGCTTCGAAGTTCCCTTCAAACCATTCCACATGGCTGTCGCCTTCAAACGCCAGAATATGGGTTGCAATACGATCAAGGAAGAAACGATCGTGGCTGATAACCACAGCACAACCTGCAAAATTTTCTAGGGCTTCCTCTAGCGCAGAGAGTGTTTCCACATCCAGATCGTTTGTCGGCTCATCGAGCAGCAGCACATTGCCGCCTTCTTTCAGCATCTTGGCCAGATGCACCCTGTTGCGCTCACCACCAGAAAGGAGCCCCACTTTTTTCTGCTGATCGCCGCCTTTGAAGTTAAAGGCCCCAACATAAGCACGGGTGTTAATTTCCGTTTTGCCAAAATAGAAAACGTCATGACCACCAGACACTTCTTCCCAAACATTTTTATTGGCATCAAGCGCATCACGGGACTGGTCCACATAACCAAGATGAACAGTATCACCCACCTCTATAGAACCTGAGTCCGGCTTCTCCTGCCCGGTGATCAACTTGAACAAAGTGGTTTTACCGGCACCGTTCGGCCCAATGACCCCAACAATACCCCCCGGTGGCAGGCTAAATTCCAGCCCGTCAAACAGAAGCTTGTCACCAAAGGCTTTGGTCAGCCCCTTCGCTTCAATCACCTTGTTACCCAAGCGCTCTGGCGGCTGAATTTTAATCTGCGCCGCACCACTTAGCCTGTCCTGTTGCTGGTTCAGCATTTCATCATAAGCCTTGATCCGCGCTTTGGATTTGGCCTGACGTGCTTTCGGGCTCTGCCTGATCCACTCCAGCTCAGCCTTCAGGGCTTTCTGGCGAGACTGCTCTGCACGCTCTTCCTGACCCATACGCTTAGTTTTGGCTTCCAGCCAGGCAGAATAATTGCCTTCAAATGGAATGCCTTGCCCGCGGTCAAGCTCCAGCACCCAGCCAACCACATTATCAAGGAAGTAACGGTCGTGGGTTACCAGAATCACACAGCCTTTATATTCCTGCAGAAATTTTTCAAGCCAGGCTACTGTTTCAGCGTCCAGGTGGTTGGTTGGCTCATCGAGCAGCAGCAGGTCTGGCTTTTCAAGAAGCAGTTTACACAGCGCAACCCGGCGGCGCTCACCACCGGAAAGTTTATCAACAGACCAATCACCGGGCGGGCAGCGCAGCGCATCCATCGCCACTTCGGCCTGGCTTTCCAAATCCCATGCATCAGCGGCATCAATTTCTTCCTGCAGCTCACCCATTTTGGTGAGCAGGTCCATATCATCCGGGTCTTCTGCATATTTCAGCGCGACCTCGTTATATTCATCCACCATGGCCTTCACAGATCGGGTGCAGAAGATCCCTGAGTGATCCTGTGCAGCAAACAACACGTGGCTGCTGCTCCATGCGCACAGGAGGATAGGAGGGAATCTCCTCCACGCGCACAGGTTTGAGCGCAGGACAGTTG
>JBNKGK010000402.1:0-2891 GCA_050289785.1 Kordiimonas sp. | reverse complement strand
AAATGCTGGGCGCGGAGCCCAGCTTTGTTGCCATGCGCCGGGATGCACTGGCGCGGTTCGATAACGATAAAAGGCACAGGCGCTTTGGGGTGAAACTGCTGTGGGGTATGGCTGTGGCCTGTGTGCTGCTTGCTGCGGTGGCCACCACTTTCTTTTATATGCAGCCGGGTGGCACCGAAGCTTATCAGACCACGGTGGGGGAACAGCGTCAGGTAGCCCTGAACGATGGTACCCTGGTGATGCTGGATGCGGGCACGAAGCTTGATGTGCATTATTCTGATGAACGGCGGTCTGTTACCTTGTCAGAAGGGCAGGCGCATTTCTCCGTGGCGGAAAACCCCATGCGGCCCTTTGTGGTGCAGGCGGGGGGGCGTTCTGTGATCGCGCTGGGCACGGCGTTTAATATTGATATTACATCGTCTGACGTGCGGGTGACCCTGCTGGAAGGCCGGGCTGGGGTGAGCCAGACAATTGCGGGCAGGGCAGAGCCTGTGATGCGGGAAATCAGCCCCGGTGAGCAGATTGTCTATGCAAGCCCTTATGACACCAGCATCCGCAAGGTGGATGTGGATAAAGCCATCAGTTGGCAAAAAGGCCGCCTGTTCATGGAAGATGAAAAGCTGGTGGATGCGGTGGCGCGGATGAACCGTTATTCCTCCACGCGGCTGGTGCTGGATGATGCCAGCCTGCGCACATTACCGGTAAGCGGTGTGTTTTTGGCAGGCAATACCCACACTTTTGCAGAAGCTTTGCAAAGTTTTTATTCGGTTCATATTGAAGCGGATTCAGATGGTAATATTCATATCAGCCCCAAGGCTGGGTAAGCCTTTCAGCACATTTTAAACCTTTTTTAGGTCTCCCTGGATTATGCTTTTTTCTTGAAAAAATGCAGGTGTGGCAAAAAAACAACTGAGGGATTTTGTGCCAATTTCGTCTCGGCATCAAGCACGTGAGTGGGCGTGCCAATATGCCAGGATAAAAGGGAGGCGAAAAATGTTAGGTAATAAGAGTAGAGTTTCGACTATAGGCAAGCGACGATCTGTGATTGGGGCGTCCATGCTCGCGCTCATGGTGGCAGCGGGGGCAGGCAGTGTCGTTATGGCCGATGACGCCCAGTATTTTGATATTGCAGGCGGTAACCTGGAAGAAGCCCTCAAGAAATTTGCTGTGGTGTCTGGTAAGGAAGTGATGTTTTCTTCCGCTCAGGTGCGCGGTCTGGCGGGCTCGCCGCTGAAAGGCAGCCTCACGACAACAGAAGCACTTGATGCTTTACTGGCAGGCAGTGGCCTTGGCTATGAGATTACAGCCTCTGATGTCATCGTCGTGAAACGCGTTGAAGGGGTAGAGAAAACAGGCTCCCAAGCGGAGGCGGACACAGAAAGCGTTTCCGGCGGCAATGCATTCGTGCTGGAAGAGATTATCGTTACGGCACAGAAACGGTCCCAAAATGTTCAGGATGTGCCGATCGCCATTTCAGCCATCAGTTCGGAAGCGATGGAGACGCGGGGCATTATGAGTGCGGAAGACCTGCAATATTCTGTGCCGAGTCTCACGATTGGTTCCAGTGGTGGGGGGCCTGCTTCGGTGCAGGTAACCATTCGTGGTGTTGGCGCTGAAAACCTGGCTGTAGGTGGCGATCCGGGGGTACCCCTCCATATTGATGGGCACTATTTGCAGGCTACGCGGTATATGACACGGGACTTTCTGGATGTAGAGCGGGTAGAGGTGCTAAGAGGCCCTCAGGGAACTTTATATGGTAGAAATGCTGTGGGCGGGAACATTAATATTGTGACCAAGCGCCCGACAGAAGATTTTGAGGGGATGTTCAGTTTAGATGTCGGTAATTATGACAAACGCAACATTCAGGGCGTTTTTTCCGGTCCCCTGACATCCGGTTTGCGGGGGCGGATTGCCTTTGCAGATGAGCGGCGTGATGGATATGTCACAAACCTCAATAACCCTTCAGAACAGATTATGGACAGTAATTATACCAGTGTCCGGGGCGCGCTGGATTTTGATCTGACAGAGAATGTTCTGATCTCGCTGGGTGGATATTATTATGATGACAGTAGCATCAATTATGTGCGGTTGAGGGCCGGGAGCGAACCGAAGGAAGTTAACCGGAATACTGGGAGCATTGGCAATGACACAGCAAAGGGTATCAGCCTTGATGCCAGTTGGGATATGGATACAATGCTGTTTCGTTCTCTCAGTGCTTATAACAAAAGCGAAACATTTTTCCGGACAGATTTTGATGAAACGGTCAACCCGGATGATGTGCAGCCACTGGATGTTGGCTTCGATTTCAAAACCTTTACCCAGGAACTGCAATTGCTTTCAAACACTGACAGCGATATAAAATGGGTTTTGGGGTTATTTTATTATTATGAAAAATCATCATTTTTCATAGATATTCCAGCGCCAGCATACTTCTTTGGTCTGGATACAGCGTTGACATCCAATTCAGCCGCCACCTTTGGACAGGTGGATTATCGCCTCTCGGATAAAATAGAAATAACGGTGGGGCTAAGATATTCCTATGATCAAAAGGAAATATCCCGTTCTCAATTGTTTGAAATTCCTGGTGTTTTTCTGTCCGATTTCAAAGATCCTGAGCCACTTTCTGATTCATGGCGGCAGTTTTCTGGCAAGCTGGGCGTGAACTATTATGCCATGGATGACACCATGCTCTATGCGTCCTATTCTGTAGGGTATAAATCCGGAGGTTTTAATGCGGGGCCAAGTGAAGGCTCATATGACCCTGAGATACTGAACGCCTATGAAATTGGTTTGAAAGCCCAGTGGGCAGACAGGCGCGTTCAGACCAATGCTTCTGCATATTATTACGATTACACAGATAAGCAGGAATTCAAGAGAGCGACTGAAATAGG
>JBNKGK010000401.1:0-2902 GCA_050289785.1 Kordiimonas sp. | reverse complement strand
ATTTGGGCAGTAGGGGCACGGACTATGCTCGCGTTATTGTTGATGATTACAAGATTTATTCCATTGACCTTGATCTGCCCGATAACATGTCGGGGCAAAAAGGTTCGTTGAAGGTGATGGTCGATAAAGCCATTGGTATGGAACCATTTTTTTCACGGGCAGCGACAACGTTTTTATCAGGGTTAGTCAGAAACCTTTTGTTGGTGATGTTGCTGTATTTTGCATTCCATCAGGGACTTACCAAACCCCTCTCACAGATGGTGGAAAAAATCTCAGCTATTGACCCGGAACACCCGGGCGAGCAGCGTATAGGGGTTCATCCGCGCCACAAGAAAGATGAACTTGGTTTGTTGGCAGGCCAAATCAACCTTTCTTTTGATGCTGTTCAGGTGCTGCTTGATAATCTGCGCTCAACTAACCGGGCTCTTTCCATATCCGAGGAAGCACTGAAGAGGCGTTCTCAGGACTTGGAAAGGGAGGTGGATCATGCTCAAAAAACCAGTATGGAGCTGGTTGTTACCAAAGAGCGTGCTGAGGCTGCTAACAGGGCCAAAAGTATTTTTCTGGCCAATGTTTCGCATGAATTGCGTACGCCTTTGAATGCTATCATTGGTTTTTCCAGTATTATGGCTGATCAGATGTTTGGTCCAATCGGGCATGAAAAATATCGTGATTATCTGAATGATATACGCACTTCGAGCGAGCATTTGTCAGACGTGCTGGGGGAAGTGCTGGATTTGGCCAAAATCGAAGCAGGCCAGATGCAGATTGAAGATGAACGGGTTGATATGGGGCGTCTGATCAAGGAAAGCCAGGCCCTGATTTCAGGGCAGGCAACGCAGCGCCGTCTGAAAATTCAGGCCAACTACCCTGCAAATTTGCCTACTTTTAGGGGGGATAGGCTACGGCTAAAACAAGCCGTTCTGAATCTTTTATCCAACGCTGTTAAATTCACGCCGGAAGGCAAAGGAGAAATCGGGTTGGATGCTTGGGTGAATGATCAGAAGCAAATGATTATACAGGTCTCTGATAATGGTATCGGTATTCCTGAAGCCGAGAAGGAAATGGTGTTTTCTCCATTTATACGTTCCTCATCCGCTTTCAGCCGATCTCATGAAGGAACAGGGCTGGGCTTGTCGCTTGTAAAAGCATTTGTCGATATGCATGGTGGCTATGTTGAACTTCGAAGTGAGCTGCATAAAGGCAGTGTGTTTACTATTTATCTGCCAGCTGACCGTTTGGCTCTCAGTAGCTAATGTGAGCCTTTGGAAACAACCTCTTGAAATTCTCTCAGCTTTCGACGATCTATGGACTGTGCTTTCATAATGTCACAAAGGGTATGTCATGCTGATCGTTCTTTCCCCTGCTAAAAAGCTCGATTTTGAAACAGAAAATCTGGCAAAAGATGCGGAGACGCCGAAATTACTTTCTCAGGCGAAGAAGCTGGCCAGCGCTGCAAAAAAATTGAAAGCAGAAGACCTGCAGGCAATGATGGGTATTTCTGACAAACTGGCTGATTTGAATGTGGCGCGTTTCAAAGCCTTTAAAACACCTTTCACGCCAGCGAATGCCCGTCCGGCTATCGATGCTTTCAAGGGGGATGTGTATGTAGGCCTGAATGCCGAAACCCTGAGTGAAGAGGGTCGTGCCTTTGCCAATAGCCATGTGCGTATTTTATCGGGCCTATATGGCGTGCTGCGCCCGCTTGATTTGATGCAGGCTTACCGCCTTGAAATGGGCACCAAATTCCAGACAGATAAAGGCAACACGCTTTATGATTTTTGGGGGGATAGCATTTCAAAGGCCCTCAATCAGGACTTGGCGGGGGAAGAAAATCCTGTCCTCGTTAACCTGGCTTCCAATGAATATTTCAAGGCCGTGAAGGTGAAAGCTCTGAAGGCAGAGGTTATCACTCCTGTTTTCAAGGAAATCAAGGACGGCAAGGCCAGGGTTATTTCCTTCATGGCGAAAAAGGCGAGGGGACTGATGACACGCTATGCCATTGATAACCGCCTTACGGATGTCGAGCAGTTGAAGAAGTTTGATCGGGAAGGCTATGCCTTTGATGCCAAGGCATCAACGGCAGACACATGGGTGTTTAGCCGACCTCAGCCTTAGGCAGCAGATCAGCTCTTGTGCAGGGCAGGTGTGTAGGCGTATAACGCCGCCATAACACACCATAAGAGGTTTCCATGGCACCGCCTGTTCTGAGTTTGCGAGATATTGACCTGCACTGGGGGGCGAACCCGGTGCTGGATAAGCTTGAACTGCATGTAGGTGTTTCGGACCGTTTGTGCCTTATCGGCCGTAATGGGGCGGGGAAATCCACCCTCCTTAAAGTGATCGCAGGATTGGTTGAGCCGGAAGATGGTGAACGTTGGGTGCAGCCTGGCAGTAAGGTAGCTTATTTGCCGCAAGAGCCGGACGCTTCAGGTTATGATACTCTCTTTGACTATATTCTCGCAGGTCTACCCGCGGATGAACAGGATCAGGCGTATCGGGTTGATGTGCTGGTGGCAGAGCTGGGCATTAAGGCTGGAGCCCTGCCTGAAAGCGCTTCAGGGGGAGAGCTGAGGCGGGCGGCGCTTGCCCGCACACTCATTGGTGAGCCTGATCTGCTGCTATTGGATGAGCCCACAAACCATCTTGATATCGGTGCTATTCAGTGGCTGGAAGACTATTTAAAGAGCTGGCGCGGCGCGATGGTTATCATCTCCCACGACCGTACTTTCCTGAATAATCTGGCCAGTGCCTGCCTGTGGCTGGATCGGGGGAAAATTCGGCGGCTTGATGATGGTTTCAGCAAGTTTGAGAGCTGGCAGGAACAGGTTCTGGCTGAGGAAGAGGAAGCCTTAAAGAAGCTGAACAAGGTGATAGCAGAAGAAACCCGTTGGTCAGTAGA
>JBNKGK010000400.1:0-2904 GCA_050289785.1 Kordiimonas sp. | reverse complement strand
GAGGAGACGGGGGGTGTGGGACTGGCAGGCAAGTAGCAGAGGGCGTAACAAAATGTGGGCTCTCGGCTGGTGGGACAGCAATCAAGGCGCCGTGGACCGCGGCGAGGGCATGTGCGCCGCTGCTGCGCCACGTGGATGTGCCTAAAAATGTGATCCGTGGTTTTTTGGATGTGCTGCCGCCTGCTTAAGGCATTCTGTCCATCCTCAGTATCCTTTGTTTCACTACAGTTTCTAAGGCTCAGGCTTCCTGCTTGGGCTTTTTGTGTGTTTATGGTTGATGAACGATCGTTCGTATAATAAAAGTCATGCATGGTAATTGCCAGCAAGGCAGTGTAGGGAGGGAGTAGGTTCATCATGTTTTGGACATCAAGTAAGAAAATCGGTTACCTGATCATCGGGAGTTTATTGGTTATGACCACAGCGGCAACAGGCAGCGACGTGACGTTAGAGACCCCGCAGGGCGACCTCGTCGGCGAAAGCGTGGGCGAAGGCGCGGCGCGTGTATCTGTGTTCAAAGGGGTGCCTTATGCCGTGCCGCCTGTTGGCATCCGCCGCTGGAAGCCCACAGAGGCTGCCCCCGGCTGGCAGGGCAAGCGTGTGGCTCAGGCTTTCTCCCCTGCCTGTATGCAGCCAAGCCAGATGGAAGAGCATTTCTATTATACCCCCGGCCCGCAGATGAGCGAGGATTGCCTTTATCTGAATGTGTGGACAGGGGCAGAGCCAGGCGCCGGTGAAAAACGGCCTGTCATGGTCTGGATACACGGTGGCAGCCTGGTGGATGGCTCCGGTTCCACCTCGCTTTATAACGGGGCGGCACTGGCGCGCAAAGGCGTGGTTGTTGTCACCATCAATTACCGGCTGAATGTGTTTGGCTATATGGCCCACCCAGAGCTGGCTGAGGAATCCCCCCACGGGGCCTCTGGAAATTATGGCACGCTGGACCAGATTCAGGCCCTGAAATGGGTGCAGGAAAATATCGCAGCCTATGGCGGCAACCCTGATAATGTCACTATTTTTGGGGAATCTGCCGGGGCGCTGAGTGTCTCTCACCTGATGGCCACACCGCTTTCAAAAGGCCTGTTTCACCGCGCTATTATGCAAAGCAGCTATATGCCCAATAGCCTGATGGTGGATAAAGCCCGCTTTGGCAAAAAGGCGGCCTTTGCCATGGGTAAGCTGATCGCCCGCAAGGCGAAAGTGGCTGATCTGGCTGCCTTTCGCGAGCTGCCTGCGGTGGACCTGCTAGCGGTTTCCCAGTCCCTTGGTTTCTATCCTGAGAGCGTGCTGGACGGCTATGTTTTCCCTGAGGATATTTATGAGGTGTTTGCTGCAGGCAAGCAGCATGACGTGCCCCTGATGGCAGGCTTTAATAGCGGCGAGACCAAACCCTTCGCTTTCTTTGGTCTGGTGCCCCCTGTGCCTGAAAGCGCGGAAGCCTATGTGGCAGAGGTGAAAGCCCGCTATGGTGCGCTGGCGGATGAGTATCTGGCGTTTTACCCGGCTGATGAGCGGGATGAGGCCACTTCTGGCGCGGCCACAGATGGCTTTTATGGCTGGGCCTCAGAAGGCTTTGTGCGCAAAATGCAGGCTGTCAGCTCTGATGCCTTCTATTATTATTTTGATCATGTCACGCCCGCGGCAGCCAAAATGGGCGTGGGTGCCCATCACGCGGCGGAACTGCCTTACACGTTCAATAATGTGGCGGATAACGCTAAATATTCGCCCATGTGGCCAGACCTGCCGCAGGATGCCACCACGCTTGGCATGGCTGATGTGATGTCTGATTACTGGGTGGCCTTCGCGAAAGAGGGCAAGCCTGCCCCGGCGGGCCGGCCAGTGTGGCAGGCCTATACAGGCACCAATCATGCCTATATGGCGTTCAGAAATGGCAAGGCAGAGCCGGGTGTGAACCTGAAGCCGGGCATGTTTGAATTTCATGACAAGCTGATTTCTGCCCGCCGTGCAGCCGAGAAAACAGGCTGGTGGATCCATGAAATCGGCCTAGGCACCCCGAAAGAGTAGGAGGTTGTCCCGACTACCACTTCTCGTCATCCCGTGCCCCGCCGAAGGCAGGTTAGGGCACGGGATCCAGTAAACAAATATGTCTTCGCCTTTGGCGAAGGCTTTACGGAATTTCTTGACCCCGGATCGGCTCCGACGCCAAAGCGTCGGGTCCGGGGTGACAGGTAAGGTGTCGTCGGCGCGTTGCTTATGCCGCTTGTGCAGCTTCCAGTGCGGCAGCGCCGTTCACCGGGTGCTGGTGATGTGGTTCAGCGCATCAGCAAGGGCTGTGAGGCACAGGCTCACATTTGCCTCGCACGCGCTGGTGCCCATCAGGCCAATGCGCCACACCTTGCCAGCCATCGGGCCAAGGCCCGCGCCAATTTCAAGGTTGTGTTTTTTCAGCAGGTAAGTGCGGATAGAGGCTTCATCCACACCCGCAGGCACCTTCACGGCGTTCAATTGCGGCAGGCGAATGGCTTCATCCACCAGAAATTCGATGCCAAGGCTTTTCAGGCCAGCGGCCAGCTTTTTGTACATGGCCATGTGCCGTGCCCAGGCCGCCTCCAGCCCCTCTTCAAATAGCATGACGAGGGATTCATGCAGGCTGTACAGCGCGTTTACTGGCGCTGTGTGGTGATAGCTGCGGCCGCCTTCACCTTCCCAGTAATTCATCACGAGGGATAGATCAAGGAACCAGCTACGCACCGGCGTGGTGCGGGCACGCACTTTATCAAGCGCACGCTCAGAGAAAGAAACAGGGGAAAGCCCCGCTCGCTGGAGTGTCTTCAAACATAATGTATGTACTAGCTTCACTGTCTGAATTCGTTTGGGAAACGATAAACCAGTCAATTGATTCCAACTTAACCTCTGAATGACCACGTTTTTTCTTCAATCAAGGAC
>JBNKGK010000399.1:0-2927 GCA_050289785.1 Kordiimonas sp. | reverse complement strand
GTACGAAATAGGAGGCGAAAGCGACAGCGGGATCAGTTGGCCAGGCGCCACCGTCTGAGCCCATAGGCACACGGGACATACCCTCCACGCCGCCGCCAATTGTAAGATCGGCCTCACCAGCCATCACTTTGGCGGCTGCTGTATTGGTGGCCTCCAGCCCGGAGGCACAGAAACGGTTTACCTGGAAGCCCGCGGTGGTTTCAGCGTAACCCGCATTGATAACGGCGGTGCGGGCAATATTGGCCCCCTGTTCACCTACCGGGGAAACGCAGCCCAGTACCACATCGTCCACAGCACGGGTATTCAGATCATTGCGGTCACGTACCGCCTGTAGTACCTGAGTGGCCAGTTGGATAGGTGTAATTTCGTGTAAGGAGCCATCGGCACGGCCTCTCCCCCGGGGGGTACGTACGGCATCAAAAATATAAGCGTCAGTCATGATCATGTCCCACTTCCCAATTTACGTAAAGGTTTCAGGCGCTGTAGTTGGCTACAGCACCCGAACCATCAAAAACCAGTCACCAATAGACTCAGAACAGACAGGCTGAGCACTAGAAATTTGAAGCGTCCAGTGCCATCACATCAGCGGCGCCTGCTTCCAATTCAGCTAGTAAAAAGGCAGTTTCCGGCAGGCGGCGGTTTACATAGTAGCGGCCAATGATCAGCTTGTTTTTATAGAAATTAGGATTATCGGGGTTATTGTCCAGTTTTTCACTGGCGGCTACGGCTATCTGGGCCCACATCAGGCCTAGAAGTACGTGGCCGAAGAGGTGCATATAGGCGGTGGAACCCGCGCCCGCGTTATCCGGGTTGGTCATGGCATTTTGCATCAGCCACATAGTGGCGCGCTGTAGGTCTGCCACCGCTTTTTCCAGGCCTGTGATAAAGTCAGCAACCCTGTTGTCGCCTTTGTTGGCCTCTATGAATTTTTGCACATAACCAAAGAAGCGCTGGATGGCCCGCCCACCGTTTGCGGGCAGTTTGCGGCCTACCAGGTCTAGTGCCTGAATGCCGTTAGCCCCTTCATAGATTTTGGCGATTCGGGCATCCCGCACAAATTGTTCCATGCCCCATTCTACGATATAGCCATGGCCACCGAAAACCTGCTGGGCATTCACCGCATTTTCAAAGCCACGGTCGGTGAACACACCTTTGATGACCGGGGTCATCAGCCCCACCATATCATCAGCCCATTCTTTTTGTTTATCCTCTGGTGCCTTGTGTGAGAGATCCACTAGCAAAGATGCCCAAAGGGCAACGCCTCTGGCGGCTTCATTGAAGGACTTGCTGTTCATCAGCATGCGGCGCACATCTGGGTGAACGATAATATGGTCTGCGTCTTTATCCTTGTGCACCGGGCCTGTAAGTGCACGGCCCTGAATGCGGTCATTAGCATAGGCAACCGCATTCTGATAAGAGACTTCAGAAATACCTAGGCCCTGAATACCCACCCCCAGTCGGGCGGCATTCATCATGATAAACATGGATTTGAGGCCCTTGTGAGGTTCCCCGAGCAGGTATCCTGTGGCGCTGTCATAATTCAGTACGCATGTGGAGTTGCCGTGGATACCCATTTTTTCTTCGATGGAGCCGCACACAACGCCGTTGCGCTCACCGAGGCTGCCATCTTCATTCACCAAAAATTTGGGTACAATGAACAGGGAAATGCCTTTCACGCCTTTCGGAGCATCTGGCAGGCGCGCGAGTACAAGGTGAATGATATTTTCCGACAGATCATGTTCACCAGCAGAAATGAAGATTTTTGTACCGGTAATAGCATAGCTGCCATCACCCTTTGGTTCTGCTTTGGTGCGCAACATGCCCAGGTCCGTACCACAATGAGGCTCTGTGAGGTTCATGGTGCCGGTCCATACCCCTTCAATCATTTTGGTGAGATAGAGCTGTTTCTGCTCTTCTGTTCCATCAATATTGATAGATGCCATAGCGGCAGAAGAGAGACCTGGGTACATGGCAAAGGACATATTTGCGGATACTATCATTTCTTCCAGGCAGGCACTGAAGACATGAGGCAGGCCCTGGCCACCATAGGTGGGGTCAGCAGTGAGGCCAAGCCACCCGCCCTCTATATACTTCTGATATGCTTCTTTGAAGCCTTTTGGTGTGGTAACCGAACCATCTTCATGGCGGGTGCAGCCTTCGCGATCACCGGGCAAATTCAAAGGGGCCAGTTCATTTTCACACAGTTTGGCAGCTTCTTCCAGAATGGCCGTAACCATATCAGGGGTGGCTTCATCATATCCTGGCAGGTGGCTATAGGAGCCAAGGTCCAGAACATCATTTAACAGGAAACTCATGTCTTGCACAGGCGCGCTATATGTTGGCATTTATTGTCCCCATCATTGTTATCTGAATGATAAACTTCCCACGTCAGCTGATTTTTTCAGGCTCAGCCATGACCTGTTTTTCATGGATCATGATGCCTTTTAAGGCCGATAACCCTGTACCAATTGGCCGGTATCTCCACGGACCCATTGCCCGGTTTTGTCACATTTCATAAGGTTACGAAGCTGGGCGCAGAATTCTTCCAGTTCTGTGATTGTGGTATCAATATCTTCCCGCTGGCGCTTCAGCGTTTCAATCCGATTCTGGCATTTATCAATTGTAACAGCCCGTTGGGTGGCACGCTCATCGCCGAGATCATAAAGATCCAGCATTTCGCCAATTTCTGCCAGCGAGAAACCAACCCGCTTTCCTCGCAATATCCAGGCGAGGCGCACTCTGTCTGCTCCGCTGTAAATCCGGTTTTGCCCCACCCGTTTCGGTGACAACAAACCCTGGTCTTCATAATGGCGCAGAGTACGTGTGGTCAGCTCAAAATCCTCTGCGAGTTGTTTGATTGTATAACTGTGGTTCTTACATTCCTGCATCGATTTCACTCTGATTTACGGTAGTCACATATTCATATT
>JBNKGK010000398.1:0-2933 GCA_050289785.1 Kordiimonas sp. | reverse complement strand
ACAGAAAAGGGCCTTGATACCTTCAGGCCTCTGCCACAAGATAAACCTCGCCCCTGTATTTTTGAACATGTCTACTTCGCTCGACCAGACAGCTATATGGACGGCATGAGTGTTTATGAAGTGCGTAAACGCATTGGTATGGAACTGGCGAGGGAAAATGCTGTGGAAGCAGACCTTGTGATCCCGGTGCCTGATTCCGGCACACCCGCCGCTATTGGGTATGCTCAGGAATCCGGTATTCCTTTTGAGCTGGGCATCATCCGCAACCATTATGTTGGCCGTACCTTTATTGAGCCAAGTGATCATATTCGCCACTTCGGTGTGAAATTAAAACATAATGCCAACCGCTGGCATATTCAGGGCAAACGCATCATCTTGGTGGATGATTCCATCGTGCGCGGTACAACATCTCTTAAAATTGTGAACATGATGCGGGAAGCAGGCGCCAAAGAGGTGCATATGCGCATCGCATCCCCGCCAACAGCCCATAGCTGCTTCTATGGTGTGGATACGCCGGAGCGCAGCAAACTGCTTGCTGCGCGCCTTAATGTGGAAGAGATGTGCAAGCATATCAATGCTGACAGCCTCTCCTTCCTGTCAATCGATGGTCTGTATCGCGCCGCAAATAAACCTGAGGGCCGGGATAACCGCTGCCCAGCTTACTGTGATGCCTGCTTTACTGGTGATTACCCAACCTTCCTGACAGACCAGTCAGGCCAGGAGGAATCAGAAAGCCAGCTGAATCTGATCGCGTCACAAAGAGGATAATCATGACCAAGATACTTGAAGGACGCCGGGCTCTTGTCACAGGGGCTTCACGCGGCATTGGCTATGCTGTTGCTCAAGCTCTGGCTGAGGCAGGCGCTGATATCATTGCCGTTGCTCGTGCGCGGAGCCAGGGTGCCCTTGAAGAGCTTGATGATCTCATTCGTGCCAAAGGGCGTAGCTGCACCATTGTACCCATGGACCTGAAAGATGGTGACGCCATTGACCGCTTGGGCGGTGCCATCTTTGAGCGCTGGGGCAAGCTGGATATTCTCGTGGCCAATGCGGCCGTTTTGGGCACTATTTCCCCCCTTGGCCACATCAGCGTGAAAGACTGGACGGAATTGATGGACGTGAACGTAACCGCCAACTGGCGGCTCATACGCTCCCTTGATCCTCTTCTGAAACAATCAGACGCGGGGCGTGCAATTTTCGTGACTTCTGCTGCTGCGGGCAAACACAAACCCTATTGGGGGGGCTATGCCGTGACAAAAGCAGCAGTTGAGGAACTTGCTCTAACCTATTCAAATGAATGTAAAAATACGACAGAGATTAAGGTCAACCTTATTGACCCTGGGCCGATCCGCACTCATATGAGGGCCAAGGCCATGCCAGGGGAAGACCCATCCAACTTGCCAATACCGGGGGATATAGCCCCCCTCTTCGTTGATCTGGCCAGCCCCGCCTGCGAAAAATCAGGCGAGGTTGTTCGTTTCTATGATTGGGCTGGTATTAAAAGAACCTAGGGTCCTGGGCCCTAGCGCCTCTTACAATGTCAAAAATTCATCCAGACAGATAAAGCTGGAGGACCAACCTTCATTATGCCTGTCACGCGTGTCAGTATTTTCAAAGATAGTCTGCACAAAGGTCATTAAGGTGCCCTCGTTTGTCTTCTCAAAGGCGACATCAACTTCCGTTTCATGCCCCCGCACGCCATTTTCATCCAGCCAGCCCCATGTAAAAACAAGTCTGGTGGGTCGTTCAATCAGTTTATAGACACCTTTCACAGTATTGGTGCCTTCATCTGCGTGCTGCATGGTAACACACCACGCGTCCCCCTCTTTCACGCCCACAGCACATTCAGAGATCGTTGCTCCCTCTGGGCCAAACCACTGTGAAAGCTGTTCCTGCCTTGTCCAGGCATCAAAAACCTTTTCAGCAGGGGCCTTGAAAAGCCTTTCAATTCGCAAAGTCCTTGTTTCAATATCTACCGCTTGTCCATTCATCGCCACCTCCCTTTAGTAAGAATTAGGCTGGCCATTGCGCCCGTTTAAATATTCCGTCAAACTTCCAAGTAGAAAATGGTCCCATCCGTTTTTACAGATATCAAAACATTCCATATTTTTATTCAGACCAATATGAGTGAACCTAATTCTGGTCTTGTTCTCAACTGTTGAAAGTTCAAATTTCAGCGTAGTCCCAAGCCATTCCTTTGGGTCTTTCACACCATCTGCCACCATATGAGATTCAATACAGGAAAGCTCGGCTAACGTCGGCTGATCAAGTGTTATGGCTTCAAAAATCCAATATGATTCACCACCAAAATTTGTCTTGGCTTGATCACCTGGTGCGAGGAACATACGGCTCATCGGCGTCCACCATTCAGACATCTCCTGCGTGATAGCCTGATAGGCTTGGTTTTGTGACACAGTACAATCGATTGTTGCTGTATAATCAGCCATTTTCTGCCTCATCTGATAAAAATTGATCCAACCTGTCGAAGCTTTCATTCCAGAATTTCTGGTAACGCTTCAACCATTCACCTATGGAGAGAAAGCAGTCCTGCCTCAACCGGCACATACGGTGCTGTGCTTCAACACGGCGTTCTATAAACCCTGCCTGTTCCAACAGCTTAAGGTGTCGGGAAATAGCAGGCCCGCTCATATCATAGGGTTTTGCCAAATCCCCTACTGCTTGTTCACCATTGGTGAGCAACTGCTCTACGATGGCAAAGCGCGTGGGATCAGAAAGAGCGGCAAAAACCTCGGGTAATTGATGAGTGTTCATATCTCTATTTCGCAATCAATTTATTTAACTGTTTAACAATTTGGTCTATCACTCTTCTATCACCAGTTGTTACAATTGTCATTCTTGAATACTCAGAATCACTAATTGGAGCTACAGTTAAAGAGTCAATATTATATCCACGAGCTGAAAAAAGTCCTACA
>JBNKGK010000397.1:0-2934 GCA_050289785.1 Kordiimonas sp. | reverse complement strand
CAAATCCTCTTCTGCGAGGTTCCCCTCCAACGCATCACGGACCGGCCTCTGCATTATGACCCGCTGCCCTTCCCCGGCAACAGACACCGTCATCTCGTTCCCGGACTGCTGAGTTGTGAGCCGCAGTTTACCGCCTCTTATCAACGACTCTGAAACGACCAAACCTACATTGAGAAGAACCTTTACAAGATTTTTTGGCGCGCTCGTCAGATCAACTTGCCAGTCGAGCTCAACCCGGCTGCCTGACAAGAAAGACCGCATGGCTTTCTCGCACTCTCTGACGTCTAGTTGTGAAGAAAATCCGCCTGCAGCACCAAAAGCGAGCCTGAAAAATTGCAGCTTGTTGCTTGTCTGGCGCGTCGATTTCTCAATCAGGTCGAGCACAGCATCCCGCATTGAAGCTTCCTGCTCATCCTGCAGGACCTCAAGGCCATTATTAATTGCTCCGACAGGGCTTACCAAATCGTGACAAAGGCGTGAGCATAGTAGCGCCGCAAAATCTATATTAGCCATCAGCCCCTCCGCTTATGGAAACCCCACCCGGGTTCGGCAAATCCCACGATTAAGACTTGCGATTTTTTTCAATCATGGCAGAACCATAGCCAACTGTACCTCAGGCGCCAAGCCGCCAATCACATATTTTTTAAGGTTTCCCATGTCGCATGACCTATCATCCATGATCCCGTTCCTTCATAACACCATTTTGAAAGCTGGCGAGACTGTCATGGACGTCTACCACAGCGACTTCGAAGTGTTTGGAAAGGCAGACCAGTCCCCTGTTACTGAAGCAGACCGTCGGGGTGAGGAAGTCATTGAAGCCGCCCTCAAGGCGCTGGCTCCCGACATTCCTATTGTCGGCGAGGAAGCGAAATCCGAAGGGAAGTGCCCTGACATTTCAGGCGGCACCTTTTGGCTGGTTGACCCACTGGATGGCACTAAGGAATTTATCAAGAAGGGTTCTGATTTTACAGTCAATATCGGGTTGATAAAAGACGGGAAACCCATCATGGGGCTGGTCCTCGCGCCCGCGATGAACAAGCTCTACTGGGGTATCGTGGGCGATGGAGCCTGGATTGCTGACCTGACGGAAGGGAAACTCGCAAACCAGCGACCAATGCGAGCCAGGGCCGCAGACCCTGAGAACTTGACGATTGTCGCATCCAAATCCCACCGTTCAAAAGAATTGGAAACCTGGTTGTCCCATTTTCCAAGCGCAGATCATGTATCCATCGGCTCAAGCCTGAAGCTTTGCCTGCTAGCAACAGGGGAAGCTGACTTATACCCGCGCCTTGGTCCTACCTGTGAATGGGACACAGCAGCTGCACATGCCGTACTCTTGGCCGCAGGCGGATCAGTGGAGGTAGCGAACGGCCAGCCTCTGACATATGGTAAAGATCTCAAGACATTCCTGAACCCATGGTTCCTGTGCAAGGCCGACCCAGGTTTCGCAACACCAGGGCTAGATGCTTGACTTGTTCCTGAAGGGCGTCCGTCAGCCAACCCAACACAAGGCTTTGGAATTCTACAATCCTCGGTTAGATTGTCTGAAACCGAGGGAGGAAACAGATGACTCTACTTGTGCTGGGCTTGGCCCTGTTCTTCTTGTTGCATTTGGTCCCAATTTTTGCGTGCGAAGCACGCCGTAGCGTTATCTCCCGAATAGGAACATTGCCCTATAAGGGCCTCTTTGCTGTCGCCTCTATTTCAGCACTTTTCCTGGTCTACAAGGGTTGGACGCTGACTGATCCCGTGCTCGTGTATGAAGCGCCGCGATGGGCTTTCCATCTGACTGCACTATTTGTCCTTGCTGGATTCATCCTGTTTATCGCGAGCAACGCGCCAACCAACATCCGCCGTGTTGTACGCCACCCGCAACTGACGGCGATTATCCTTTGGTCATCAGGCCACCTGATGGTGAATGGTGACACGCGCTCGCTGCTTTTGTTTGGTGGATTCTTGGCGTGGTCACTCATAACCATTCTCGGCAGCAACCACAGAGACGGTGACTGGGTAAAACCAGCCCCGGTGGGCAAAGCGAAAGATGTTGCTACGGTGCTGATTGCTTTGATCCTCTATGGTGTCTTTGCAGTGCGGGCCCATGAGTGGCTTATTGGCGTCAGCCCCATGCCCCCAGCATGACACATTGCGACATACTGTTTCTTTACGTTTTAAGGGTATGAAGGTTCAGGTGAACATAGCACATTGCTGCTACTGGCACGATGTCGCCGTCAACAGAGGGTAGTCAATTGCTTCGGTTACGTTGGATAAGCCTCTTAGTCAGTCTTCTCTTCACGTCTCATGCTGCAGTTGCAGACGAAGAGGCGACCATTCACCTGTTAACAGAGGAAAACCCACCCTACAGCTACACTGACCCCGAGACCAATGAGATAGCGGGAACCGGCGTAACCATCGTTCAAGAACTGATGGCGCAGGCGGGCATTTCCTATACCCTTCATTCCCTCCCGTGGCAGCGAGCCTATCGACGGGCACAAAGCAATGAAAATACGTGCGTCTTCATGACCAACAGAACTTCTGCCCGTGAGCCATTATTCCAGTGGGTCGGCCCGCTTCTTGAGGGCGGCTGGGCTGTATTCAAGAGGCCGGACAGCAGCCTCTCGATTGAGACGCCCAATGACCTCCAACGCTTCACTGTTGTGGGAAAGTCTGGTAGCGCCTCTGTGGATGACATTGAGGCCCAGGCAAGCATAAAAGTCACAAGGACAGTCAACGATGAATCTGCAGCGAAGATGCTTTTTCACGGCCGGGCTGATTTCTGGGTTTCTGGTGTCATAGACGCGCCCCTGGCCGCAAAAGCTGCAAACCTGCCAGTGCCCTCTCTGGCCCTCTTGTGGAAGAAGGCTGACCTGTCGATGGCTTGCTCCAAGTCAACTGACCCGGCAATTGTGGACAAGCTAAACACAGTCAACCGATCAC
>JBNKGK010000396.1:0-2941 GCA_050289785.1 Kordiimonas sp. | reverse complement strand
AGCGGTATTTCTGCTTCCCCCACCAGCGATCGCAGCACAGAAAAGCCATCAAAACCCGGCATCTGAATATCCAGAAACACCAGATCAGGTTTCATCTCCCTGATCAGCTTCACAGCCTCGCGCCCATTAGCAGCTGAACCGATAATCTCTATATCCTCGAAGGGTTCCAACCTGATGGTAAGGCCCCGTATAGCCAAAGGTTCATCATCCACCACCAATGTTCTGATTTTTGCCATAAGTTCCTATCCCCTGTCGGGCTGTCAGGCAGCCCGTCTCTCCCTTTCACACGGTATCTTCACCGTAATCCGCAAGCCTGTCGGCTCAATATTCTCCATCACAAACTGATGACGATTGCCATAAATCTGGCTCAGCCGCTCCCGCGTATTCACAATACCCACACCAGAGCCAGACTGGCTGACAATATTAGTTAGATCTGCAATACCTGGCCCCGTATCCTGCATGATCAGCACAAGCTTGTTATGGTCTTCATAGGCCCGCACAGAAATGATGCCGCCATCAATGGCCGGGGCAATGGCATATTTGATGGCGTTTTCCACAAGCGGCTGCATTAAAAGGCTGGGCACCAAGGCATTTTTCACCCGCTCTTCCACATCATAATCAATTTGCAGCCGTTCGCCAAAGCGCACCCTTTCAATATCCAGATACAGGCTCAGGCTGCGCAGCTCCTGATCAAGGGTCACGCGCTGTGTGGGTTGGTCCACCAGTGTATAGCGTAAAAAGCTGGAAAGTTTGGTCAGCATCTGGTTCGCTTCCGAAACAGATTTATCCAGCACCAGCGTGGAAATGGCATTGAGTGTGTTGAACAGAAAGTGAGGGTTCAGCTGATAGCGCAGCATCTTCAATTGCGCCTGATGCGCCATAGCTGTGGCCTTTAATGTCTGTTCCCGCTGCTCCTGAATGCCGGTGTAGAGGTGATAGCCATAATAAAGCGATGTCCAGGCAAACAGCACTGTTGCCTCAAACATGGCATTACCAAAACGGGCAATCCCTTTGGGTGGGTCAAAGCCCGCCACCAGATAAGGTGCCATGGTTGTTTCTATGGAAGAAAATAAAAGCCCGAAAAACCCACTAACGATAACAGAAAGCACCAGCAATGCATGAAGGTTGGAATTGATAAACATGCGGAAAATACCGCGCATCAGCGTAGTTATCAGAATACCAATCACAGCTGCAAAAATAATAAGGCGGTAATAATCGCTCATATCCTGACCAACAGTCATACCGTGGAACATGCGCACCAGCCCATAACCAAGCCAGCCAACGCACTGGAAAACCCAGAACGTGCGCCCCTTACTGCCAAAAAGGCTATCCATAGTTGGTAATTTCATGCTGCCTCGCCGCTGCCTGTCCTATTATTTTAGGCTTATTATGCGGCGAAAATGGTCAAACGCCAACCTTGTTTTATCAGGGCATCCGTTAAGGCCTCATAAAGAGGGCGGGTGAGGGCTATTTCTCGCCCTCTTCCGTGCTTTTTTCGTCCTTTGGCTTGCGCTCCATTTCCTCAAACTTGCCAAGGCCGCAGCTGCCCCATTCCCTGCCGAAACTATCCAGCACGGTGATGATATCAGTGCTGCAAAGCTGGTTAAGCGAGGTTTTGTAGGCAAACCTCTCCTGCGACATCAACTGGGAACAGCGATGCGGCAACCGGTTCATATAGCCTTTTTTCCCGATGCTTTCAAAAAAGATAGTTTGGTTATCAATGATGGTGGATTCTTTCAAAAAGCGCAGGTTCACACAGCTTTCTGTGTTGCCGGTCGCCTGATATTTTTCCATCACGCTTTCTAAACGCCGCTCAGAGCGGGTTTGTTTTTTTTTGTCATCTGCCACAGCCCCTGCAACCGTTAAAGTGCTGGCAAAAGTAGCAATGAATAGTGTTGACCATAGTTTCAAGTGTTTCATTTTTCGTTCCCACTACTGGAAATATGGTTCAACCCTAAACCAGCCAGCCTGAATGCTAGCTGAACAAACTTTATAACAGGCTGTCCAGTTCCCGCTGCATTCTCAGGCGCAAATCTGCTCCCAGATGGGCCAGCACAATCTGTTCATTCTTGCCCACCCTGTCCAGGCTTTCATCAAAGGCCAGGCCGTGAACCTGGGCCACCTGCAACAGATAAGCCACAAAAGCATCCGCCCGCGCCCTGATCGCCCACACGAAGGGGGCTGTCGGCACATGACGTGCCTCGCACAACCCTCTGAATTCACTAACAAGATGAGGCAACAACGTATCACCAATGCGTTTCAGCCCCACACAAAAGGCTTCAAAGGGCGGCAAGGGCTCTTCCGCAGCGTCTTCCTCTTCTTCCTGCTGGCAGGAGGCAACGGCTTCCAGATCATGCACCATTTTTTCAAGCACACCATCCAGACCTGTGGCAATCTCATCGGCCACCTGCTGCTGTGTTGGCGTTAAAATGGCAACGCCTGTGGCTTCAGCACTTCTAAGGCTGGCACCAACAAAGTCTATAATCGTTGCCTGATCTCGCATCATTGTTTCCTTTTTCTACCCTATACCCTGCTTCCGCCATAAACTCAATTCATCAGAACTATCGGTAGTGTCTCAGTTTGAATTTTAACACCCTCTTACCTTCCACCGCAATTCCTGCTATGCTTATCGCTAAGCATTTAAGGAGTAAATATGCCTAAAGGTCCAAAAGGTGAAAAACGTCCTGCCGATGTTGTCGGCGCTGCTGTTATGATAGGTAAGATAGCAACCGGCGAAATAGAAGAACAGATAGAAGATGATGGCAAAGACCCTGCAGCAAAAGCACTTGGGGCTAAGGGTGGAAAAGCGCGAGCATCTAAGATGTCACCAGAACGTCGCGCGGAAATCGCTAGAAAAGCTGCACAAAAAAGATGGGGAAAATGATTATTCCTCTCCATTTTCATTACAAATTCTTTGTGCCATATTAGTAATATAAGGTAT
>JBNKGK010000395.1:0-2955 GCA_050289785.1 Kordiimonas sp. | reverse complement strand
TCCAGCGAGTGGCGCGCGGCAGCGTCGATGGCGGGCGTATGCGCGAAGGTGTTGGCGCGCAGGGACGCGATAAGGTTTCTGAGCGTATCACGGGTCCATACTTCCGCAGGGTTATTACCGATAAAATCCAGAATTTCATCGGATTGTACGGAGTTGATTTTAGCGGGTCGCCCGGAGGCAGTTTTGCGTTGCAGCCCTTCTGACCCTTCCCGGTCATAGCTTTTCAGCCAGTTATAGATATTGGAACGGTGCAGGCCAGTCTCTCGGATAACCGTTTCAGGGCTTTCCCCTGTGAGTACCCGTTTTACGGCTTCAAGCCTGATTTCCTCCTGCTTTTGGCGTGAATTTTTTCGACCATCTATCGGGGGTGAATGCACGGATATACTCGTTTATGTCGTAATAATATTGATGACTATATCACATGTTGTGAAATAAATGAAGTTTATATGAATCGTTTGCGAAGCCCACTATAGCTTTTATATTTCAATTAGTTATGTATGTGACGGCGTTGAATCTCTGCCTTTGAGACATAGGGCGCTGTGTTCAAATCATCTGAATATGCAGATTTTGCGGTTTGCTTGCCTTGTCTAAGCTGAGTGCTGGGAGATGGGGATAAGCACAATAATGGTGTTTGCCCCCAAATAAGATGGGAAACATCCTGATGGAAATGACAGCGAAGAAAAAAAATCGGCTTCTAAGCAATGCCGTACCATTATCACCACATACAGAAAGCCAGCATAACAGCCGCTACGCCAAATATGTTTTATGTGTTTTAGTGATTGTGAATATCTTGAATTTTCTGGATCGTTCCATTGTTGGTATTCTGATTGAAGATATTAAGCGTGACCTGAACCTGACAGATGCCAATGCAGGCTTTTTAGGCGGGGCGGCTTTCTCCATATTCTATGCCACCTTTGGCATCGCCCTTGGGCGACTGGCAGATACCTGGAGCCGAAAAAAGCTTATTTCTATTGGCCTGAGTGCCTGGAGCTGTATGACTGCCCTATGTGCGGCAGCGCGCAGTTTTTTGCCCCTTGCTCTATGTCGTTTTGGGGTGGGGGTTGGTGAAAGCAGTGCATCCCCCGCTGCTTATTCCATGCTTTATGACTATTTTCCCAAGCATTTGCGAACCACCGTTTTGGGCATCTATTATGGCGGGGCGGCTTTGGGCGGTGGCCTGGGGGTGTTTATTGGTGGTCAGGTGCTGGATTTATGGGCAACAAGCTATCCAGACACGGCCATGGCCCCCCTGGGGCTAAAAGGCTGGCAAGCTGCTTTCCTGATTGTCGGCCTGCCAGGGCTGTTAGTGGCCTTGTGGGTGATGACCCTGAAAGAGCCCGAACGGGGCCAGGGTGACGGCATCAAGAGCCAGGATCATACACACCCTTTTCGGGAGAGTGTTTCAATCCTTTTAAGCATGCTCCCCATTCTGAATTTGCTCGTGTTTGCCAGTGAAGGGCGTGGCCGGGCGTGTATATTGATCAATGTGGGGTTTGCTTTTGCCGTTGCTGGTGTGGCGGCCGGGTTAAGCTGGGCTACAGGGGATGTTATGCAATGGTGCGTTTTGGGGGCTGGTGCCTTTGCCTCCCTTTCCTGGGTGCAGACGCTGGCAGTGAAAGATACTGTCATTTTCAAGATGATTTTCCGCTGCAAAACCCTGGCATATTTAATTGCAGGCATATCCTTTACCATGTTCAAGTCGGCAGCAGTCAGCTTCTGGCTTATCCCTTATTTTCACCGTTATTATGACGTGACCATAGCGGATTTGGGCAACATTATAGGCAGTGCTCATGTGGTGCTTGGTCTTACAGGTGTCATTACCGGGGGAATTGTCGCTGATATGCTGCGGCGGTATACCAGTCGGGGTAAGCTGTATGTTATCTTTGGCGCTTCCGTTGGTACTATGCTCTTTAATCTCATCATGCTGCTCACAGACAGTTTATGGGTGGGTTATGGTGCCGCTTTCGCCAGCACGCTTGTTGGGGCAATGGTCGTTGGTCCTGCCGTTTCCACAATTACAGATATGATCCTGCCGCGTGGCAGGGCAACACTCGCTGCTTTTTATACCATGGTCACCATGCTGAGCGGTATCACCCTCGGGCCATATGTGATTGGCTATTTAAGTGATGCCTTTATGGCCTCTGGTGCAAGCGGGGGGGAAGCTTTGCGTCTGGGTATGTTGTGGACCATGCCTGTTGCTCTCCTTGGTTTGTTTTTCATTTTCAAGGCGAGCCGCAATATCGAAGCAGATGAAGCAAGCCTGCTGGATCGAGCCCGGTCATATGGCGAGGATGTGTAATCAGCCGGGCCTCTTGTGTTTCAATGTATCTTTAAGGAAAAATCATGAAAGAAGAAGATTATAAAGGCTCGTTAACCGGCCTGAATGTGGTGGATTTTGGCCATTATTATGCAGGGCCGATGGCCGCAATGCTGCTGGCAGATCAGGGCGCGACTGTTATACGTGTCACAAAACCGGGCGAGGTTGAAATTCCGCGCGCTCAATATCGGCTGTTGAACCGTAACAAGCATCAGGTGACGCTAGACCTTAAGTCAGCAGAGGGGCTTGAAGCTGCCAAGGCCCTTATTAACAAAGCTGATGTGTTAATAGAGAATTTCCGCCCTGGTGTAATGAAGCGGCTGGGGCTGGACTATGCCAGCTTGAGGGAAGAAAACCCGGGCCTGGTCTATCTTTCCCTGCCGGGCTTTGCTTCTACGGATAAAGAGCGCGCCCACCTGCAGGCCTGGGAAGGCATTCTGGGGGCGGCTTCGGGCCTTTATGTAAACACCAGCTATGTGCGCAATTTCCTGAACTTCCCCCCTGTTTATACATCCCTGCCTGTTAACTCCATGTACGGCGGCATTCACGGTGCTATTGCCGTGATGGCGGCACTCCTTGCCAGAGATGAACATGGCCATGGCACGGTGATAGAAACAACATTGGCCGAAGCTGGCATG
>JBNKGK010000394.1:0-2959 GCA_050289785.1 Kordiimonas sp. | reverse complement strand
CGCCGATGGCCCCATTCAGATGGAAATTCGGAAATTATAAATGGCTAAAGCTCAGAAATCCTTCATTTGTTCACAGTGCGGAGCCACCTATAGGCGCTGGCAAGGCAAGTGCGATGACTGTGGGGATTGGAACTCCATTGTGGAAGAAAAAGGAGGAGCTGTCTCCGGTGCGCCAAAAGGTCTGAGCAATAAAAAAGGGAATCATATCAAACTGGTGTCTCTGGACACCCCGATTAAAGCTGAGAGCCGAACAAAGACAGGTATCGAAGAATTTGATCGCGCCCTTGGCGGCGGCCTTGTGGAAGGCAGTGCCATTTTGATCGGCGGTGACCCTGGTATTGGCAAATCCACTATACTTCTACAGGCTATGGGCAAGCTCTCCCTCGCTGGTCATGACTGTGTTTATATTTCTGGTGAGGAAGCTACAGCCCAGGTGCAAATGCGAGCGAACAGGCTTGGCCTTTCAGGTGCCCCCCTTAAGCTTGGTTGTGAAACCAGCCTGCGTAATATTCTCACCACGCTGGATGAAGGCACGCCCCCCAAAGCAATAGTCATTGATTCTATCCAGACGCTGTTTGCGGATCATGTTGAATCAGCCCCTGGCACCGTTACGCAGGTTCGCGTGTGCGCCCATGAACTGATCAGCTTTGCCAAACGCAGGGGCACTGTTGTATTTATCGTCGGCCACGTCACCAAAGATGGGCAAATAGCCGGCCCTCGTGTGTTAGAGCATATGGTGGATACGGTTCTCTATTTTGAGGGAGACCGAGGCCATCAGTTCCGTATTCTCCGCGCGGTGAAGAACCGCTTTGGTGGCACAGATGAGATCGGCGTTTTTGAAATGACCGGTGCCGGGCTGAATGAGGTTTCTAACCCCTCTGCCCTATTTTTGGCCGATCATAACAGTCGCGAACCCGGTTCAGCTGTTTTTGCCGGCATTGAAGGCTCCCGCCCTGTACTTGTTGAAGTTCAAGCTCTTGTCGCCAGATCAAGTGCTGCAAACCCGCGCCGCGCTGTTGTGGGGTGGGATGCAGGCAGGCTTGCCATGGTGCTGGCAGTGCTGGATGCCCGCGCAGGGCTTGGCCTTGCCGGCTGTGATGTCTATCTGAACGTGGCTGGCGGCCTGAAAATATCAGAACCCGCCGCAGATATGGCCGTGGCCGCTGCTCTTGTCTCTAGCCTCGCACAAGTGCCGGTGCCAGATGAAACTGTTGTTTTTGGGGAGATCAGCCTTTCTGGTGATGTGCGTAGCGTGTCACAGACAGAAGCGAGACTGAAAGAATCAGCCAAGCTTGGTTTCACCAAAGCCTTGCTACCCAAAAGCAGTAAAGTCAGCTCAAAAGACATCAGCCAGCACAAACTTTCACGTGTTAGTGACCTGATTGCTGTTTTTATGCCTGATGGCATGCCACAGGAAGAGTGACTTTCAGAGAATGAAGGACTATATATAAACCATGCCTGAGACAAGCCTGACCCTGTTTGATATTGCTGTACTGGTCATTGTGGGATTATCGACCCTTTTGGCCTTTGGTCGTGGCTTTGCCACTGTTGCCCTCTCACTGGCGGCCTGGGTTGGTGCCTTGATGGCAACGGTTTTTGGTGGCGGCCTTTTGGAGCCACATGCCAGGGAGATGATTAAACCTGAATGGCTGGCAGACACAATTACCTATGCCGTGTTGTTTATTTTGTCCCTGTATGTTCTTAAAAAGCTCGCGGAAATGCTGGGCCGATCTATCAAGGATAGTCCTGTTGGCTTTCTTGATCGCTCGCTAGGAGCTCTGTTCGGTCTGTTGCGCGGTATGGTGATTGTCTCTGCCCTCTACTTCGGTTTCACCAAGTTTATGCCGATGGATAAAGAGCCGGAGTGGATGAAAGAAGCGCAACTGCGGCCACTGGTCGCCTGGGGCGCTGAGATGCTGGAAGGGTTTGCCGCCGAAGCTCTGGGCAAAGACCCTACTGAAATTGGCGATGAGTATATGAAAAAGGCGGCTGATTCTGTGCCCAGCCAGTTCATCAATGAGAAACTTGAAGAACAGGCTGCAAAATATATGGAAGCCCAGCGAGACAAGCTCGATGAGCTGGTAGAAGAAGTGGTTAACGAGAAAAACAGGTAAGCAGAACCAGTAATATTTCTGTCAAGTTTGTTTTGTCTCTATGCAGAACTGCATTCAAGCGATATACGATGCCTGTAATACTGCAGGCAGCCAAATGGCATAGCTTTTTTGGTTTTTGAGTGAACGAGTGAGACAGGACTGACGTGATGGCGCCAATATTCGATCAGTTTACAACTAATCCTTTTGACGATGACAAACTTCGTGAAGAATGCGGGGTTTTTGGAATATACGGCACGCCAGATGCCAGCGCACACTGCGCCCTTGGCCTGCATGCCCTGCAACACCGCGGCCAGGAAGCTGCCGGAATTACCGCCTTTGATGGTGAAGAGTTCCATACCAAGCGCGTGCTTGGGCAGGTTGCTGATAATTTCACAAGCCAGACCGTTATTGATTCCCTGCCTGGTTGCGCAGCCATTGGTCATGTGCGCTATTCCACCACAGGCGATACAATTTTAAGAAACTGCCAGCCGCTCTTTGCAGAATTCGCATCGGGCGGCTTTGCTGTTGCTCATAACGGCAACATTACAAATGCAGCGCATCTTCGGAAATCACTGGTTCAACGTGGGTCTATTTTCCAGTCCACCTCTGATACAGAGGTGATTATTCACCTGATCGCCACCAGTCGTTTTCGCACACTGATGGACCGCTATATTGATGCCCTTGGTCAGCTTGAGGGCGCCTATTCCCTCGTGACGCTGACAAAAGAAGGCCTGATTGGTGTGCGTGATCCGCTGGGTGTTCGCCCTCTTGTGCTGGGTAAGCTGGATAATGCCTATATCCTCTGCTCAGAAACCTGTGCGCTGGATATCATCGGTGCAGACTATGTACGTGATGTTGAACCCGGT